>DATLII010000397.1:0-13018 GCA_035539495.1 Dongiaceae bacterium | reverse complement strand
TGGAAACCCTCTACGACCTGAACGCCGGCCGTTATCTGGCGCTGGGGTTCGAGAACGAGGAGGCCAACGGCGCCAACTGGACGGTGAAGTACTCCAAAGTGGAGTTCAAGCCCAACGCCCTCCGTCAGGAAGGTGTACGGTAAAGCAATTTCAATGGGTTACACTAGGGGTGCTTCGGCACCCCTTTTTATTTTTTGATCGATCCGTGACCAAACTTAAACAGCGATAAAACAGTCTGTAACACATCTTCATGGCACTATCAGCCAATGGAGAAATACCCAGCCTCATCAGCGCTTGCGCTGGCCAAAGGCGGGAATTATTCTGAGGCGCGTGATGCACCTCACAAAATTACGGTGGATTTCTGCCACGGGCGGCCCAAACCAAATTAGGCGCAGTGACACAAATGCCAACGATCGCTGAAAACAATAACTAAAAACCAGAAGAAGTATTGAGTCATCATGGCTAGATCGACATTCTTCAGATCCTCACGGAACGCCCGGACGGTTGCAGGGAATCCTACCGTCATGGCTCTTATGCTGACACTCCTGGCACTGCTGGCCTCGCCGGCCAATGCGGTCACCAAAGCCCAATTGGATAACAGCGCAGCCCAAGTCCAGAACACCAACAAGAGCATCGCCGCGGCGGAAAGCCGTGTCGCCGTGCTTGAGCGCGACCTGCGCGGACTGGATCGGCAGGTCCAGGACCAACGCAAACAGGTGCGCGAGGAGCGCAATGCCGGCCGCAAGCAGGTTTTCGATGCCCGTCGCGATCTGAAAAAACAATCCTTTGCCCTGGAAAGCATGGAGAAAGATATCGCCCTGGTGGATTTCGATATCGACGTCGTCCGCCGTGATATTGAACGGGACAAGCAGCGTTTTGCCGAATTGAACGTGCTCAAGCAAAGCCTGGAAGAAGGCGAGTTCAAAAAGCGTCAGGCTGAATATCAACGCCAGTTGGACGTGCTGGCGGAAAAGAAACGCCCCATGAGTCAGAACCTGGAACAGGCCAAAGCTGAACTGGCCACCATGCAATCCCAGCTTGACGCGGTCGAAGGCGAGACTGACGATTCCTCCCTCGACAAGGATCCGCGCGTGGCGGCACTGGTTCTGAAACGCGAACGCGCCAACGCCGAAATCGCCAATCTGAACGGCCAGATGAAGGAAGACCGCGCCCGCCTGTCCCAACAGCAAAGCAACTATCAGAAGCTGGCCGCTCAATTCAAGCGCGAGCAGACTGCAGAAGCATCCCGTGTGGCAGCTTCTGTGCCGACGCCGCAACCGGTCGCACCGACTCCGCCACCAGCTCCGGTTGCAACCGCTGCTGCAACGCCCCTGCTGGACCGCACCGATTACACGTCCTATGTATTCGTGATTTCCGGCGACCAGGAGCCCGATATCGAGCAAACCCTGCACCTGAAAAATTGGGTGGAGTCCTACGGCGCCAAATACATTCAAGCCAGCTGGAACGGTTCCAATCCTGGCAACGCCCAGAACACCGCCGGATTCCAGAATGTGTTCCGCAGCTACCTGCGCCAGATTCCGAAGGAATCCAAGCTGGTGCTGATTGGTCATGGTCTGGGTGGTGGCGCAGCCATTGAAGCCGCAACTCGGGTCGCGTTTTCAGAAACCCGCACCATCGATTTCCTGGCAGCACTGGATCCCATTGGTGAGCAGAACCTGCGCGCCAACATCGTGTATGAAACCAGCACCTGCTCGCGTCCGGATCCCAAGGACGAGATGACCAATTCCGATTACGTGGAATGCATCAAGTCCGCCAAGAAACGCCTGATCACCGCCAACATCAAGCATTTCTACAATCGCTGGCAGAAAGACGCCAAAGGTCCGCTGGACTTCCAGCGCCAAATTCCCAGCCTGGACACCAATGGCAAAGTAGTGAGCGTGCCGACAGCAACCGGCCGCTTCGAAATTGCCGACAGCATCGATTCCGATCAAAAACGTCTGTATTTCGCGGGCGACAAGAATGCGCACAAACTGCTGCTGGCCGAAGAAGCCAAGCAGCTGCCCAAATTATTGGTTCAGCACTTGCGATAACAGGAGAACAATATGAAAACAAAAATGATGAGCGTCTCCCTGCTGGCTGTCATGTTGAGTTCCGGCGTTGCGCTGGCGGACAGCACGATCGTGAAGGTGCCGCGCGAAAACGGCGCTGTGCATCAGGAATTCAAGAACCTGCTGAACGATACGATCAGTAAATTCCGCTCCGGCATTGGTCGCATTGAAATGAAGGGCGGTGTGGGCCGGGACATGTGCGCCGCCAACTTCTACACCACCAATGAAACCACATTCGTAACGTTGGATGTGGATGGCGGCAAGTACTACACCGAGTTCTACATCGATCACCCTCACCAGTCGTTCAAACAGATCCTGTTCCAAAACCTGATCATGAGCGACGAAAATGTGGAGCTGAAAGTAGTGGAGCGGGATGGCGGCTACTCCATCATCACCGATGGCAAGACGCTGACACTCACCAGCAAAACCAGCCAGGGTCAAAGCCCGGCGTGCGAATTCTCGCTGGCGCAGGCCACACTGCACGAAGGCGAAACCGAGTAGTAAGCATTCTATAGAACGCCAGAACAGGCTTTCTCCAACCGGCGCGGGTAGCACATTGCCTCCGCCGGTTTTTTGTTGCTGGCGCGTCGTGCGATCGCGCCAGCAAGTTCATTTCATCAAAGCGGCCGCACCTGTATTTCAGGCACTGAGCGCATCTGCCGGGTAAAGACAGTCGGATCCTGATCGTCCAGACCATCCATCACGAACACGCTGACCACGAAGCCGAGAAAACCCTTCATGGGGAAACTGTTGATGCGGTAGCCCACGTTCGGCAGCTGACCCGGGAATACTTCCGGCGGATCTTCCTTGGTCATATCGTCGTCGAGTACGGGCGAAATCGGTTCGTTGAAATCGCCCAGATAATCCAGGAACGCCACCACATCCATGTTGCGCTTGGTGCTAACCCAGATCCAATTCTGCTGCGGTGTCATTTTGGTTTTGCGCATCTCCAGTTCCAGTTCGTCCACCTTGCCGTCGACGATGCTGGGCTGCGCGGGGCCGTTCGCCATGCGAATGGTGGAACCCAACAACCGGTTGGCATCCAGCGACATGGCAATGGACGGATCATCCAACAGATAGCGGCGCACTTCAGGGATAATGCCGCGCACGTCGTACATGATGGACTTGGGATAATGGTGAATCTGCAAACTCAGCTGCAGTATCGGCAGCTTGAGCAAGTACATGGTGAAGTCGAGCTGAGTGGTGGTACGAATCGGACCGATTTTCTCACCAGTGGGCAACGCCACCAGATCATCGTTGTTGAGTTCGGTTGGCGCGATGGACGACACCAGACCCGCGTTCAAGCGCAGCTTCATGGAATCCAGCGGCCGCTCGCCCACGTAATTCAAATACTGAAAATCATCCCATTTCAGGTGATTGCTCTTGTTGTAACGCAGGGAATAGAAATCGGTTTCCACCAAGCCCATTTCCGCGCTGTAGCGCACATACTGTTCTTCGGAACGCAGACGCGAACCTTTCACCAGATACACAAAACGTTCAACGCCCGTGCCGTCGCGCAGTTTGATTTCCGCCAGCACTTCACCGTCGTAAGGATCGTTGGGATTGCGTCGGGCGCCAGCATCCTTGTAGAGAAACAGCAGCTTGTCAGTGGCGTCCATTTTTTTGGCATCGCCAGCCAAAGGCACATCCCAGCCTTCGAAATAGATGGCACCGCCGGTGTTGTACTGGTCGATCTGGAACGGCACGGGCTCCATGACGTTGTCCTGAATGGCCGCCAGAGACAGATCCTCAATCGACTGGCCTAATGCTACCGGCATGTCCTCACCTTCGATGGTAATGACCTTGTAGGCATCGATGGCGCTAAGGGGCGGGGCGAGTGCGAAGGCGCTACCGGCCAGCGACAGGCCGAGCAACATTGCCGAAACACGACTGAACGACATGGACTTTTCCTTTGTAGTTTTTGTTCTGCTCCCGGATTCTACACCGAGTCGATCTAAAGATAACCCCTGAAGCCCGACCGTCGGGACACTCGGTCACACAAATCCGGTTCGGCCGCCACATTGCTGCTAAGCTGAAAATATCCCCGGTTTTAATGCTAGGACGGATTCCGTTCCCGTGACTGCGCTGCGGTTCTGTTTGCTTTGTCTGGCCCTGCTATTGAGCAGAGGCGTGCTCGCGGCCGCCCCTTACAGCCTGGATGCCAACGTCGGCCGCGCCAGCCTGGACGCCAACCTATCGTATCTGGAAGATCCCAGCCGCGAGTTGACGCTGGACCAGGTGCGCGCACCGGATCAGCAATGGGCGGATAACGGCAACGATGTGCTTAACAAAAGTTACAGCGACTCTGCCTGGTGGGTTCGCCTGCGCCTGATCAATCCGTCGCAGCAGGAAGAATCACGCCTGATCGAAATCAGCTATGCCGTGCTGGATTATCTCGACGTGTATGTGCTGGACCAGGACACCGTGGTGCACCAGTACGCGCTGGGTGACAAACTGCCATACCACGAGCGTCTGTTCGATCATCGCTTCTTTGTGATTCCCATCGACTGGCAACCGGGGCAAACCCTGGATATTTACTTGCGCGTGCGCACCAGCAGTTCGGTGCAGGTGCCGGTAACCTTGTGGCAAAGCGATGAATTTTTCGGCTTCGACACTACACGCACCATTCTGCAGGGCATTTTCTTCGGCACCATGCTGGTGATCGCGGTGTACAACCTGCTGATCTATTTCGTGCTGGGTGAGCGCACCTATATTTTGTACGTGGGTTACGTGCTGTGCATGCCGGCATTTCTGGCCAGCCTGGGCGGCCACACGTTTCGTTATTTCTGGCCCACGTTAACGGAATGGAACGATCAATCGATCATCGTCTTCCTCGCGGGTGTGGTGATTTTTGCTGCCACCTTCACGCGCCGCTTCCTGAATTTGCGCTCACAACAACGGGGTTTGGATATCGCGTTGATCCTGACGGCAGTGGCGGGTGGCGTGATGGTGATCACCGCCTTCCTGCTGCCGTATCGCTATAACATCCGCACGCTGATTCCGGTGGCCGCCGTGGGCTGCATTATTTGTTTCATTGCCGGCATTTACTGTTGGTACCGGCATCAGGAAACGGCGAAGTATTACACTATTGCCTGGGGCTGCATGCTGTCGGGCGGCTTGATTCTGGCGCTGAACAAATACGATTTGATTCCCGCCAACATTTTCACGGAATACGCCACGCATATTGGCTCATCGCTGGAAGTGGTGCTGCTGTCATTTGCACTGGCTGAACGGATCAACGCCGAGCGTCGTTTGCGTTTTGAGGCACAGGCACAGGCGCTGAAAACCACGCAGCGCATGAATGAAGAACTGGAGGGCAGAGTGCTGGAACGCACCCGCGAACTGGAAGCCCTCACCCTGCGCCTGCAAACGCTGAGCAACACTGACGCGCTGACAGGTCTGCACAATCGCCGTTATCTGGATAATCAATTGCGCGAAGAGTGGGAGCGCTGCCGGCGCTATCGTCACAGCCTGGCACTGATTCTGTTGGACATCGATCACTTCAAACAGGTGAACGACGTACATGGTCACCAAGCGGGCGATGAATGCCTGTATGAGGTGTCGCAACGGATTCAGCAAGGGTTGCGCTGGCCGGCGGATCAGGCTGCCCGTTATGGCGGCGAGGAATTCTGCATCGTACTGCCGGAAACGCCGCTGGAAGGCGCGGTTACGGTGGCCGAACGTGTGCGTCAACTGGTGGAGAGCATGCCGATCGAAACCACCAGTGGTTCTCTGCACATTACAATCAGTGCCGGCGTGTGTGCAGTGTTGCCGGATGCCGCCATGTCGATTGGACAGCTGATGAAGAATGCCGATCAGGCTTTGTACAAGGCCAAGGAAACGGGCCGCAATCGGGTAGAATCCCACCCATCATAATCGCCAGCGCATTTGCATCTGCCTGGCCACTTATACCGTTTCCCTTGGCCTTTATACCCACTGCATCCGTGCTAACGTGCGCTGCCTTGCGTTTCCCGTCGGTACGGGCAGAATGGTCGCCAGAACGGTGTATCAATCGGAAATCAAAGAGACCGTACAACAAGAGGTGGAAACATCATGCAGGCTTTCACTTTTACGACCACCAAAACCATTCTGAATGAAGCCGGCAGTGCGCGACGTCTTGGCGAATTGTGCCGGGACCAGGGTGCTCGCTCCGTGCTGATCGTCACCGATCCCGGCATTCGCAAAGTCGGTCTGCTGGACCGCGTGCTGCCCGGTTTCGCCGAAGCCGGTGTGAAGGTAGCAGTGTTCGATGAAACCGAAGCGGATCCGTCCGACACCACTGTGCTGAAAGCGGTGGACTTGGGCAAAGCGCACAAAGTGGATTTGGTCGTGGGCTTTGGTGGTGGCAGTTCCATGGACGTGGCCAAGCTGGTGGCGTTTCTGGCCGCACCCAAATGCTCGCAGAGTTTGCCGGACATGTACGGCGTCAACAACGCAAAGGGCAACCGTTTACCGCTGATCCAGGTGCCGACCACTGCCGGCACCGGTTCCGAAGTCACCCCCATTTCCATCGTGACAACGGGCGCGACCACCAAATCCGGCGTGGTATCGCCGGTGTTGCAACCCGACATCGCCTTGCTGGACGCCGAACTCACGCTGGGCCTGCCACCACAGGTCACTGCCGCCACCGGCATTGATGCCATGGTGCACGCGATCGAGGCTTATACCAGCAAGCACAAAAAGAATCCTGTATCGGATATGTTGGCACGGGAAGCGTTGCGCCTGCTGTCCTCCAATCTGGTCACCGTGGTAAAAGAAGGCGGCCATGTGGAAGCCCGTGGCAAGATGCTGTTGGGCGCGTTATTCGCAGGGCAGGCGTTCGCCAACGCGCCGGTCGCTGCCGTGCACGCACTGGCATATCCACTGGGTGGACACTTCCACATTCCGCATGGTCTCAGTAATTCTTTGGTACTGCCTCACGTGATGCGATTCAACGTATCGAACGCCGCGCATGCTTACGCCGAACTGGCACCCATCGTCATGGGCAAGGATTGCAAACCGGGTACCGCCGCCAAACAAGCCGACCAGCTCATTGATTGGCTGGAAGATTTGATCATGGAAGTGGAATTACCGGCGCGTCTGCGGGATTGCAAAGTACCGGAAAATTTTCTCGGCAAACTCGCCAGCGATGCGATGCTGCAGCAACGTTTGCTGGTAAACAATCCACGCGATGTTACGGAAAAAGACGCTCTCGATATTTACCGGGCGGCCTACTGATGACTGCACAATTACCTATTCGGCGCGACGATTATCGGTTGTTTTATCCCATCACCACGCGCTGGATGGACAACGATATTTATGGTCACGTCAACAACGTCACATACTATTCCTATTTCGATTCTGCGGTGAACCGCTACCTGATCGAAGAAGGTGGACTGGATATTCACGATGCGCCGATAGTGGGATTCGTGGTAAATTCCGGCTGCAGTTACCGCAAGCCAATCGCGTATCCGGACAAGATTGAAGCGGGATTGCGGGTGAACAAACTGGGCAACAGTTCAGTCACCTACGGTGTGGGCATCTTTCGCGAAGGTGAAAGCGAAGCCTGCGCATTTGGCGATTTCGTCCACGTATTCGTAAAGCGGGCAGAAAACAAATCCGTGCCCATTCCCGAACAAATTCGGACAGCACTGGAGAAGCTTAAGGTTGAATAACCGGTTGGCGCAGTCGCTAGGGCATGTCCTCAGTTAAGGATTTTTCAATATGTTGAAACAACATTACCCCTACTACCTCGCCAACAAAGCTGTTTTCGCCAACCGCGATCTCAAAGTCATCGACAAATTCAACGGCGAGCTGGCCTGCGAAGTCGCGCAAGCAGACCCCGCCACTTTAGATAAAGCCATCGCCGCCGCCGTTGACGCCGCCGAGCCCATGCGCAAGCTCACGGTGTATCAGAAACAGGCCGTGTTGGAGCATTGCGTCAAACGCTTCCGCGAGCGCAGCGAGGAACTGGCTTACGCACTTTGTGTGGAAGCCGGCAAGCCAATCAATGATGCGAAAGGCGAAGTCACGCGGCTGATCGACACCTTCAAAATTGCCGCCGAAGAAGTCTCACGTCAGTACGGCGAAACCATTCCACTGGATATCAGCGCTCGCGCGAAAGGTTATTTCGGCATGACCAAGCGCGTGCCCATCGGCCCCTGCGCGTTCATCAGTCCGTTCAATTTTCCGCTCAACCTGGCCGCGCACAAAGTGGCGCCCGCCATTGCGGTTGGCTGTCCGTTCGTATTGAAGCCCGCCAGCCTCACCCCCATCGGCGCGATTCTGATTGGTGAAATCCTGGCGGAAACCGATTTGCCCGTCGGTGCATTTTCGATTCTGCCGTGTCGTCGTGACAGCGCCGATCTGCTCACAGAAGATGAGCGGTTGAAATTATTGAGCTTCACCGGCTCGCCGGATGTGGGCTGGAATCTGAAAGCGCGCGCTGGCAAAAAGCCGGTGATTCTGGAGCTGGGTGGCAACGCGGCCTGCGTGATCGACAAGGATTGGGATATTGACGATGCGGTGAAGCGCATCATCATCGGCGCGTTCTATCAGTCCGGTCAGAGCTGCATCAGCGTACAGCGCATTTTTGCGCACGCCGATATTTACGAATCGTTCAAACAGAAATTGGTAGCCGCCACCAAAGCGCTGAAAAGCGGCGACCCCAAAGATCCCAACACCTTCATCGGCCCGATGATCAGCGAAGGCGAAGCAAAGCGCCTGCATACCTGGATCAATCAGGCCGTGGAAAACGGCTCCACGCTGCTGTGCGGTGGTCAACGCAACGGCAACATGCTGGAAGCGACTCTGCTGGAGAATGTCGATTCGCAGCAACCGGCCTGTGCTGAAGAAGCGTTCGGTCCGCTGGCAATTTTGTCCAAGTTCACCGATTTCGATCAGGTACTGAAAGACGTCAATAACAGCCGCTTCGGTTTGCAGGCCGGCATTTTCACTCGCGACATTTACAAGGCGCACAAAGCCTGGGATGAGCTGGAAGTGGGTGGCGTGGTAATCGGTGACGTGCCGTCGTGGCGGGTGGATCACATGCCGTATGGTGGCGTGAAAGACAGTGGCTTGGGCCGCGAGGGCATCCGCTGGGCCATGCACGACATGACAGAACTGCGTTTGATGGTGATGCGTACACCGCAATAAACGTGTGCGCTCAACAAAGCGTGAAGCCGCCTGCTATTTTTTCAATGGTGCGGGCGGCGAGAATTGCGCGGTGATCAGGGGAATTACTTTGCGTTGCTGGTGAATCGGCGCCGGCTTGCGCAAGCCCTTGATCATGTCGTCCACTTCACCGATCTGCGCTTCGATATCCCCTAGCATACTCTCTATCTGTTCGATACGTTCCTCGGCGTTGCCGTCGGCGCTGGCCATTATCCGTAGTTTCTGCACATGATCATCCAGCAGGTGTTTCTGTTCCTGGGCATTCTGGAACAGCGGCATCAACACATTGTTCAACCAGTCACGGGCGCTACGCTCGTACAGGCGATAGATGCTGGAGCCTTCGTTCACCACCGTGGCCAGAAAACGTTTTGACGTGGACTTTTGCTCAGTCAGCAGCTTGCGCAAGTTACGACGGAAACTACCGGACTTGGCACGCAGATCATCCAATCGGATGAGATATTCTTTCGGACTGAAACGGGGATAATCCAACGGCGCCAAACCCTGCTCGGATTCATAGCGGGCATAAATATCGGCCACCATGATCTGGATCTGTTCCTGCTTCTGAATCAGCGCGGTCATGTCGGCTTTCAGCCGGTCGAAAAACGTATCGATGGCGTTGTTCATGCCGACGATGGTCCAACTGGACGTGAGCGCCTTGCCCGCCTCTTTCAGATAACCGTCCAGCCGCAACTGGCTCACCGGCTCCAACATGATCCCGCCTTCGCGCTCGATCATTTTGCGGCTGGATTTCAACAGGATCAATTTCTTGTGATAGAAGCCCTGCTCTGCTTTGGCCTGGTTTACCAGATTGTCCAACTGCTCTTTACGGTTGGTTTCATCCGATTTCATCACCCGCAAATCTTCCAGCGTGGTTTCGCGCCGCCGCAGCAAGGTTTTTTTGCTGCCGTGTAGCATGGCGTGAATATCACGGATCACACTTTTCTGAATCAGCAATTCCTTGCGCCGCATCATGTCGTTGGACAGCAATTCCTCCAACGCCGGCAGCTGACTCTTCTGCAGCCGCTCCATGTTGCCTTCCACCTGGGCCAGCAAACCTTCCTTCGCGGAGACGGTCAGAATTTCGTCCGGTGCAATCGACAGCTGACGTGCGCACTGGGCGCGAATGCTACCCAAGGCACGCTGGTTGTAGGCGTCGTTTTCCAGCTCGTCCCACACCGCGTCGATCTTGTTCAGCACTGCGTACACGCCGGTGGATTCGCGCAACGCCAGATCGCGAATGTGACGGTTCCAGATATCCAGATCGGTGGCGCTGACGCCAGTGGAGGCTGATAACAGCAGCAGAATGGATTGTGCTTCTGGCAGCAGGCTGAACGTCAATTCCGGTTCGCAACCGAGCGCATTCAAACCCGGTGTGTCGATGATGGTGAGGCCCTGCCGCAACAACGCATGGTCAAAGCTGATCATGGCGTGACGCCAGGCGGGGATCAGCACTTTGTCCGGCTTATCCGGCGCCGGCTCCAGCAATTCCACTTGAAAGCCCATCGCCGCCGCTTCATTCGGTGTGACCGCTTTGCTGTTCGCTACTTCCGCGAACGCTTTTTTCATCATCTTGGGATCTTTGGCATTCAGCGGCACGAAGATCCATTTTTCCGGAATCTTGCGGAAGCTGGCGATGCTGGAACCCACCATGCGCGTTTCGATCGGCAGCAAACGGATGTAGCTGTCCTGCGCGCGATGGTCGTAAAACAATTCGGTGGGACACATGGTGGTGCGGCCGGCGCCGGAAGGCAGAATGCGCGTGCCGTAATGTGCAAAGAACAGCGCGTTGATCAGTTCGGTTTTGCCGCGGGAGAATTCGCCGACGAAGGCGATGGTGATGCGATCGTCTTTCAGGGTCTGCATGGCCTGCAGCAGTTTCTGCT
The DNA here is from genome assembly GCA_035539495.1 of Dongiaceae bacterium. Classification (GTDB taxonomy): domain Bacteria; phylum Pseudomonadota; class Gammaproteobacteria; order Pseudomonadales; family Ketobacteraceae; genus Ch67. The sequence continues at coordinate 1,914 of DATLII010000397.1, read as the reverse complement.
CCAGGTCCGGATTCTGCACATGGTGCTCATTCAACCAGGCACGGTAACGGGACAGCTCGCGGAAGATATCCTGCCGCCACTGCAGATAGGCATCCATCTGACTGGAAAGACGTGCCGAATCCATGTCCGAAACCCGCCGCACCCCAACGCTGGTCGTGAACGCCGTATCCTGTTTTGCTGTTACGCAAACACTACAAGGAAACGGCCCTGGCCCTGACTAATCTATTGAACGCTTTATCTATTGACGCTTTATCTACGATCTAGCAGGGCTTGATTATGTTCAGATTAGCAGGAAATTTTCCAGGTGCCTGAATGCGGACGCGCTTGCTGCGCCCCAGTTCACCTTTTTCGATGCTGACCCGACTTTTGCTGACACCGAAGGACTTGGCCAGAAACTGTACAAGATGAGCATTGGCCTTGCCGTCCACCGGCGGCGCTGTAATCCGGATCTTCAGTTCGTCTCCCAGATCCCCCACCAACTCATCGGTGGAGGCTTTGGGTTGCAGCCGGCAATCCAGGATCAGATCATCGCCGTCCCAGCGGTACCAGGGCATCGGTCAGAGCGGCCAGTCAAAACGATTGGTCAAAGAGAGCAATCAGGGCACGTGCACTGGAATGCCGGCTACCAGCGCCATGTCCAGCTGGAACAGGATACGCACGAAGTACAGACCCAACATGACGATCATGGGGGAAAAATCGATCCCACCCATGGACGGCAGCAGACGTCGTACCGGCGCCACGATAGGGTCCGACAACTGGAACAGCACCGATGCCACCGGGTGATAGCCCTGCACGACCCAGCTCATCACAGCGCCTACCAGCAGGAGCATGAAGAAGTAGTTGATCAACAGCAGGGCGGTGGATTTCAGAAACAGAATCGCGAGATCCGGTACCGGCACCAACACGCCGAAATTGATGAAGCTCCACAGCGCCAGCTTGGCGGCAATCAGCACGAAGATCAGCACCAGGGACGCATTGTCCAGACCACCCACGCCTGGAACTATCCGGCGCAGGGGCTTGAGTAGCGGAGTCGTCGCCTTCACCACAAACTGCGACACCGGGTTATAGAAATCCGCCCGCAGCAGCTGTAATAGAAAACGGGTGAACACCACCATGATGTAAGCGTCGAACAGATTGATCACAATGAAATTGAAAGCGCCGCTTACATTCATCGGGCAGGGTTCCTTGTCCGGTCGGGGAGGATCAGATCATAAAGACTAATCGTCGGGATGTTAACCGGCCAGTTCCTTGGAACGGTCGTAAGCACCTTTCAACGCAGTCATAAAGGTGTCCCGCAGCCCCTGCTGTTCCATGATGCCAATGGCCCGCTCGGTGGTACCGCCGGGCGATGTCACTCGCCGCCGCAGCTCCGCCGGCTCCACGCTGCCGGTGATCGCCATCTGGGACGAACCCAGGGCGGTCTGCAACGTCAGTTGGCGCGCCACCTGCTCCGACAGACCCATGGCCTTGCCGGCCGCGATCATCGCTTCCATCACCAGGAAAAAGTAGGCGGGGCCGCTACCGGACAGGGCGGTTACCGCGTCGATCTGATCTTCGTTGTCCAGCCACAGAGCCAACCCCACCGATGCCATGATGGCGCGGGCCTGCTCGCGTTGGGCGGGGCTGACATTGGCATTGGCATAAAGGCCGGTGGCACCGGCTTCTACCAAGGCCGGGGTGTTGGGCATGCAGCGTACGATGGCAGTGTCGGCACCCAGCCAGCCTTCCAGCTTGGCCAAGGTAATGCCGGCAGCGATGCTGATGATCAGAGGCTTGCGCTGGCTGACGATGGGCTTGAGCGGCGCGATCACGTCCGCCATCACCTGAGGCTTCACCGCCAGCACGATCACATCAGCCTTCTGGCAAGCCGTCAGGTTGTCGCGGCTGGTGTTGACGTGCAGGTTGCTGCGGGCC
>DATLII010000396.1:0-10965 GCA_035539495.1 Dongiaceae bacterium | reverse complement strand
GGTGAAGGCCGGATGCAATGTGCAATCGCTGCCGCCCAAGTACACCAATCGCATTCATCAGGATGATTGCGTGGGCGTGCTGCAATTTCTATTGGAACAAAGCGAAGCAGGCGCGACGCTGGCGGATTGCTATCTGGGCGTGGACGATGATCCCGCCAGTGAGGAAACCGTGTGTGGCTGGCTGGCGAATTATCTGCAGGCGCCTGCACCGGTGCTGACCACGGCGTCAGCCGATGCGTCGCAGAACAAGCGTTGTCGCAATGATCGGCTGCGGGGGTTGGGATATCGCTTCCGCTATTCGGATTTTCGTGCGGGTTATGCTGCGCAATTGGCGGCGGATGTGAAGAAATAAATCACCAAAAACGAATGGTTAGCCCGGCTTGAGCATGGTCACCGTGGCAATTCCCAATAGTGTCAGTGTCAGCGAGCCAACCAGATGCGCCGCAATGGCGCCACTTGCCCATAACAACCGCCCCTGTTGCAACAGGCTGACCACTTCCGCCGAAAAAGTAGAAAACGTGGTCAGTCCGCCAAGAAAACCGGTGATCACGAACAACCGCCATTCCGGCGACAGATCCGACAATTGCGCAAACAGGGCCACGGCAATCCCGATCAGGTAGCCACCGATCAGATTGGCGGCCAGGGTGCCGGGGGGAATGGCCGGGAACAATGCATTCAGGGTCAGGCCCAGCCACCAGCGCAGTACGGCGCCCAGAGCAGCACCCAGGCTGATGGCGAGCAGGGAATTCAACATCGATTTGTCCTTGTACAAGTGCGGCTATGCGATTGAGCCGCCAGGCGATACGCTGGAATACCAGGTTCCAGCGGCGTGTTTATCCGGATACTAGCTGACCGCTCGCCGTCGTGCACGCCATGAGACAGCTTGACCACCCCGACCAATTCCCTGTCACTTTCCGCAATTGCATCGTCGGGCTGAAAGATCGATAAAACTCCCTATCGATAATCCTCTGCCGACAACCCGGTGACCCCATGACCGCCTATCAAGAACTGGCTCCCGCCATCGACGTCAATGAATTCCGCAAAGTGGTGGAGAGCCGTCGCTCTGTCCGCCGCTTTACCGACGAAGAGGTGCCGCAAGCCGTGATCGACGATTGCCTGGACATGGCCATGTTGGCGCCCAATTCCAGCAACCTGCAGCCGTGGGAATTTTATGTGGTGCGCTCGCCGGAGCTGAAAGCCAAGCTGGCGGAGGCCTGTCTGGGCCAGAATGCCGCCACCACCGCCAATGTGCTGATTCCCATCGTGGCCCGCACCAATACCTGGAAAAAGAACAGCCTGCGCAATATCGAATACTGGCCGGAAGAAACCATGCCGAAGATCGTGCGCACCTACTATTCGAAAGTGGCGCTGATTCATTACAACCAGGGTCCGCTGGGTGCGTTGGGATTAGCCAAGAAGGCGGCAGGTTTGTTGGCCGGTTTGCGTCGCGCGGTGCCGCGCGGGCCTTATAGCGTGGCGGAAATGAAGGCCTGGGCGGTGAAATCCACGGCGCTGGCGGCGGAAAACATGATGCTGGGTTTTCGCGCCCACGATTATGACACCTGCCCCATGGAAGGTTTTGACGAGCGCCGGGTGCGCAAACTGCTGAAGCTGCCCGACGATGCCATCGTGACGATGGTTTTAGGCGTTGGTCGTCGCGCGCCCAATGGTATTTACCACCGCCGTTACCGTTTCCCGCGCGAGGAATTTGTGCACTACCTGTAAGCGCTGCGCATGCAGGTAGTGCAGGCCGCAGCCCGTTGCTGGGCGCCCTGACCCTGATCCTGATCAATGTTGCCTGACTCATGTCGTGGGTCAGGCGCTGCCCCAGCCGTCATCGCGCTTTTTTCGCGCATTCTTGTCTGTCTTCCCGCCAGCTTCTACTTTTCTTCTCAGGCTGTTGTCGATTTTTGCGCCTCAGCGCATGAGTCTTGCAGCGTAATCCGTGCCGGGTTGTCGGCCATTGCTGCGCAGGCCGTTGTTTCCGGATCGTTTCTTACAGGCCATCTTTTACAGGCCATCTTATACAGGCAAAGGAGGAGCCGCCGTGATCACCAAAATCCTGATCGCCAATCGCGGTGAAATCGCTGTGCGCATCATCCGTGCCTGCGCTGAAATGAGCATCCGATCGGTGGCGGTGTTTGCCGAAGCTGATCGCCAAGCGCTGCATGTGAAGCGGGCGGATGAAGCCTACTGTATCGGCGATGACCCTCTGGAAGGTTACCTGAATCCGCACCGATTGGTGGATGTGGCGGTGCAGTCCGGCTGCGACGCGCTGCATCCGGGTTACGGCTTTCTGTCGGAAAATCCTGAACTGGCGGCGATCTGCCTTCAGCGTGGTATCCGCTTTATCGGGCCAAACGCCGAGGTGATTCGGCGCATGGGCGACAAAACCGAAGCCCGTCGCGCCATGCTCGCCGCCGGTGTGCCCTGCACGCCAGGCACCGAGGGCAATCTGGCCGATGTGGCGGAAGCGCTAAGTGAAGCGGCGCGCATCGGTTATCCGGTGATGCTGAAAGCCACGTCTGGCGGCGGTGGTCGCGGTATTCGCCGCTGCAATGATCCTGAAGAACTGGAGCAGGCATTTCCCCGCGTGATGTCGGAAGCCACCAAAGCGTTCGGCAGCGCCGATCTGTTTCTGGAAAAATGCATCGTCAATCCGCGTCATATCGAAGTGCAGATTCTGGCGGATACGCATGGCAATACCGTGCACCTGTTCGAGCGCGACTGCTCGATCCAGCGTCGTAACCAGAAACTGATCGAGATCGCGCCCAGCCCGCAACTGACATCGGAGCAACGCACGCAAGTAGGGGACCTCGCAGTGCGGGCAGCGCAAGCGGTGGGTTATGAAAATGCTGGCACGGTTGAATTTCTGCTGACAGGCGATCAGGTGTATTTCATGGAAATGAATACCCGGGTCCAGGTGGAGCACACCATCACCGAAGCCATCACTGGAATCGATATCGTGCGCGAGCAGATCCGCGTCGCGTCCGGTTTGCCGCTGTCGTTCAAGCAGAGTGATGTGAGTTTCCGCGGCTTCGCACTGCAATTCCGCATCAATGCTGAAGATCCGAAAAACAAATTTCTGCCATCGTTCGGCCGTATCACCCGTTATTACGCGCCCGGTGGTCCGGGTGTGCGCACCGACACCGCGATTTACACCGGCTACAAGATTCCACCCTTCTACGATTCGATGTGCCTGAAGCTGATTGTGTGGGCGCTGACCTGGGAGGAAGCGCTGGACCGCAGCCGGCGCGCATTGGATGACATGCGGCTGCAGGGTGTGAAAACCACCGCGCCTTATTACCAGGAAATCCTGCGTCATCCGGATTTTCGCAGCGGTCGCTTCGACACCAGTTTTGTGGATATGCATCCGGAACTGATCGATTACTCGGTCAAACGCAAACCGGAAGAACTGGCCCTGGCCATTGCCGCCGCCATTGCCGCCCATGCTGGTCTTTAAGAAAACGGCCTGTGAGGACACGCACCATGAGTCAACGGATTTTCGTCACCGACACCATTCTGCGCGACGCCCATCAATCGCTGCTGGCTACCCGCATGCGCACCGAGAACATGTTGCCGATTTGCGCCAAGCTCGATGCCGTAGGCTACTGGTCGCTGGAAGTCTGGGGCGGCGCTACTTTCGACGCCTGCGTGAGATTTCTGAAGGAAGATCCCTGGGAGCGTTTGCGACTGCTGCGCGCTGCGTTGCCCAACACGCGCCTGCAGATGTTGCTGCGGGGGCAGAATCTGCTGGGCTATCGCCATTACAGTGATGATGTGGTGCAGGCGTTCGTTGCGCTGAGTGCGAAGAACGGCATCGATGTATTCCGCGTGTTCGACGCGATGAATGATGTGCGCAATCTGAAAGTGGCAATCGCAGCGGTTAAAGCGGCCGGAAAACATGCGCAGGGCACGCTCTGTTACACCACCAGTCCGGTGCATACGGTGGGCGCATTTGTGCAGCAGGCCCATGCCATGGCCGCCATGAGTTGCGATTCCATCGCGATCAAGGATATGGCGGGTTTGCTGACGCCCTTCGCCACTGGAGCGCTGGTGCAGGCGCTGAAAGCAGAACTTGATCTGCCCATTTTCATTCACAGTCACGACACCGCCGGCCTGGCCGCCGTGTGTCAGCTCAAGGCGATCGAAAACGGCGCTACGCATATCGACACGGCGATTTCCACGCTGGCCTGGGGTACCAGCCATCCCGGTACTGAATCCATGGTGGCAGCGCTGCGGGGCACCGAATACGACACGGGATTGGATCTGCAGGCGATCCAGGATATCGGTTTGTACTTTCATGCCGTGCGCAAGAAATATCATCAGTTTGAAAGTGAATTCACTGGCGTGGACACGCGGGTGCAGGTGAATCAGGTGCCTGGTGGCATGATGTCGAATCTGGCGAATCAATTGAAGGAACAAGGTGCGTTGAGCCGCATCGATGAAGTATTCGCGGAAATTCCCCGCGTGCGCGCCGATCTGGGTTTTCCGCCACTGGTGACGCCTACGTCGCAGATCGTGGGCACGCAGGCAGTATTCAACGTGTTGGCCGGGGAGCGCTACAAAACCATCACCAACGAAGTGAAGCTGTATTTGCAGGGCCGTTACGGCAAGGCACCGGGTACGATCAACGAAGAACTGCGCCGCCGCGCAATCGGAACCGAAGAAGTCATCGACGTGCGACCAGCGGATTTGCTGGCGCCGGAACTGGAACGATTGCGCGCAGACATCGGCACGCTGGCTTCCAGTGAAGAAGACGTGCTCACCTTCGCCATGTTCCCCGACATCGGCCGCAAATTCCTGACCGAGCGCGCAGCGGGTGCCTTGCAACCGGAACCGCTGTTGCCGATACCAGGAATCCAGAGCGCGTTGGCACCAACCGAAGGCGTACCCACGGAATTCATCATCGACGTGCATGGCGAAAGTTATCGCATCGACATCACTGGCGTGGGTATCAAGAGCGGTGGCAAACGTCACTTCTATCTGTCGGTGGACTGCATTCCGGAAGAAGTGGTGTTCGAACCGCTGAATACATTTGTCGGCGGTGGCGGCAGCGCACGCAAGCAGGCGTCTGCGCCGGGCCATGTGACTACCGCGATGCCAGGCAATATCGTCGATGTGCTGGTGAAGGTGGGCGATGCGGTGCGCGCCGGTCAGGCCGTGCTGGTGACCGAGGCGATGAAGATGGAAACGGAAGTATCCGCCGCGATTGCCGGCACGGTAACCGCCGTGCATGTAGCGAAAGGTGATCGAGTGAATCCCGGCGAAATTCTGGTGGAGATCGGCGGTTAGTGTGTTAACCGATCCTGGATTAACCTCGCATCAACTGGCCTGGTGGACCACCCGGTTGCGGCCACCGGTTTTGGCCTGGTACAGCAGTTCGTCGGTGCGGGCGTAGACTTCCGCGGCGCGCTGCAGATCGCTGGGCTGATCCAGTGTCAGCAGGCCGAAGCTGGCGGTCACCACACCGGCGGCGTTGCCGGAATGGACAATCGACAACTGCTCAATCGCCTTGCGCAGGGAATCCACGAACGGCATGCATTTCGCGGGCGGATTGTCGACGCTCAGCAGAATTGCGAATTCCTCACCGCCCAGCCGGAACAGAAAATCATTACTGCGCTGCAGTCGCGACGCCAGGCATCGGCTGATCTGTTGCAGCACTTCATCGCCGGCCTGATGGCCGTAGGTGTCGTTGTACAGTTTGAAATGATCGATATCGATCATGCACAACGCGAAGGGTGTGCGCAGACGTAGATGATTGGCAAACGCCTGCTCGAACTGCTGGTTGAAATGACGACGATTATAGGCGCCGGTCAGTTCGTCGGTGATGGCCAGTTCATTCAAACGTTGATTCGCCAGCTCCAGTTCTTTGGTGCGTTGTTGTACTTCCGATGCCAGTTGTGTGTTCAACGCCAGTTGTGCCGCGCGGGCTTCCTGCTCGGCGCGCAGCTTGTCGGCCTTGAGCGCGTTCATCTGATCCGCCAGACCAAACGCCAGCAACAGCACTTCCAGACCAGAACCCACTTGCACGCCATATTCCGACACTGGATTCGCCGGCACCCAACCCAACAACTGGATGTAATACAGCACCACGCCCAGCGCGAGCAGCGTAAATGCCAGCAGGAAATAGCGGGCAGGGCGTGAGCCCCGACGTAGCAGCAATGCACCGGTAGATGTTGAGCAGATGATGATGAGGATGCCGGTGGGCACCGACAGCGCAAAGCTCAGGGCATAGTACCCGAGCAGCGGCGGCAGCAACGTCAGCACATTGGAAAAGACCGCCACCCGGTTGGTCAGGTACAGCCAACGCGGTGCATCGCGTTTTACGCTCAGGTATTCCAGCACGAACAGGCCAAACGTGCAGTAGCAGATGCCGGCGGCGAAGGGCAGGATCTGATTGTTCAACACCGGTGATTGCGGCCACAGATATTGCAAACCATAGCCGCGGAACACGAAACCCCAGAACAGGAAGGCTGCCACATACACGATGTACAGGCGGAAGCCGCGTTCGCGGGTGGAAATGTACAGGAACAGGTTGTACAGCAGCACCGCACTCAGCGTGCCGTAGTACAGGCCCAGCGTCAGTGATTCACCCTGCAATTTGCCAGCCTGATCCGCCGGGCTGATCAGGCGCGGCGACACCACTTCGTGCAAACCGTCGTACGTATCCAGGCGCAGATAAATCCAGATGCTTTCGCCGGCTGCCAGCGTTAACGGCATGACGATGGTGCGGGTGGGCATCGGGCGCGTGGCGAAGGGGCGGCGGTCGCCGGTCTGCAGGCTGGCAATCTCACCGTTGCTGCGCACTGTGTAGATATCGAGAAAATCCACCAGCGCAGTGCCGGTGTCCAGTATCCATTGTTGGGGTATGGTGCTGTCGTTATGCAACTGCACCCGCAGCCACCAGGCGGCGTGGGAAAATCCCGGGGTCAGGCTGTCGGCATTCAGCGCGGTCCAGCTTTGTTTGTCCTGCAGCAGATCGTCGAGGCTGAGAGTGCGGGAATCATCCTGCCGATATTCGCTGAAACGGCCGAGGTACTGATCCTTGATGCTCTGGGTGTACACGGGTGAAGCAGACGCAGCCGGGTTTGATACAGCCGTCGTGGATACAGCCGAGCCGAGCGCTGTCAGCAGCAATACGAGTATCAGGCGTAGCAAGTAAAATCCTCCTGACAGTCAGGAAGAGTGGAAATACCCGTAAAGTGTAGTGCAATACGTTCCTGTTACTGGCTGGAGTGACCGTCTTTGTATGATTGGTCAGTGTTTGTCGGTGGCAATGCTCGTGATCACCGCACGCACGACAGCAGCGCTGCGCAGAAACGCCTGCTGTTCCGCATCATTCAGTCTGGGCTGCAGCACCCGCTCGATGCCGTTTTTTCCTACCACCGCCGGCAGACTCAAACACACGTCATTCACGCCGAGAAACCCGTTCACCTTCAAACTGATCGGCAGGGTGTGCTTGGTGTCGGTAGCGATGCACTGGATGATGTAGGCCGCCGCCAGCGCAATGGCGTAGTTGGTGTGGCCCTTGTGTTTAAACACTTCAAATCCTGCGTGGGATGCTTGCTCCGCCAACGCATAACGCGCCGGTGTGGGATCGATCGGTTCGCCGCCGGCATCGGCACAACTCATCGCTGCGAATTGGCTGTCACCGTGTTCACCCAGAATATAGGCGCGAATATCTTCGGGGTGGATCTGGATTTCCTCCGCCAGCAACTGACGAAAACGCGCGGAATCCACCAGCGTGCCCGTCCCCATGATGCGGCCCGGCGGAAAGCCGGTGATCTGCAGTGCGAAGTGCACCAGCACATCGACGGGATTGGACACGATCACGATCTTGCTGTTGGGCGACAGCCGCGCCAGTTCCGGCAATAATTCCCGCAGCAGTGCCACGTTGGCTGGCGCCAGTTGCAGACGATTACGCATGTCCTTCGGTGTGGGCGCGGATGCGCAGACGGCAATGATGTCGGCGCCTGCGGTGTCTTCCACCGTGCCTGCGGTGATGCGGGTGGGTACGTCGGCAAACAGTTGGCCGTGACGCAAATCCAGCACGTCACCCAATGCGGATTCGCGCGTGCGCCCCACCAACACCAGTTCCTGCACAAAATTTTTGATGCTCAATACAAACGCCAGGCTCGATCCCACTTTGCCCAGCCCAACGACAGCGACTTTCACGTGGCAATGCTCTCTCTTTAAGCGCTCTTTCTCTAAAGTATGGAAGATAACTTAATGGATCAGGTCAGGGGTGAGCAACCGTCAGCGGAAAATCCGCAGAAAAATCCCACGCTCAGCCGCGCCCATGTACCAGCCGATTGCGGCCACTGGCTTTGGCTTGGTACAGCAGAGCATCGGCGCGGCTATACACTTCATCGGCCGACGACAGGGTGGAATCCGTTTCCGCCGTCAGCAAACCGAAGCTGGCCGTCACCCGGCCGAATTTGCTGCCCGGATGGGGCAGGTTCATGGCTTCAATGGCTTCCCGCAGATTTTCCACGAAAGGCGGTGCTTTGCGCCCGGGTGAGTCCATGCACATCAGGATGCCAAATTCCTCACCGCCCAGACGAAATAATGCGTCGGTGTCACGCTTCAGATGCGAGCGCAAACATTGGCTGACTTTGCGCAGCGCGTCGTCGCCGGCTTTGTGGCCGCAGAGATCGTTGAAGGATTTGAAATAGTCGATGTCGATCATGCAGAACGCGAACGGTGTTTGCAGACGTCGGTGGCCGGCATAGGTCGTGGTGAACATCTGATTGAAGTGGCGACGATTGAACGCGCCGGTGAGTTCGTCGGTAATCGCCAATTCGCTCAGACGCTGATTGGCCAGCTGCAATTCTTCCGTGCGTTGGCGCACTTCAACTGCCAGTTGCGTGTTCAGCGTATGTTCGGCGGCGCGCGCCTGCTGTTCCGCTTTCAGTTTCTCGGCTTTCAATGTATTCCACTGATCGGCCACACCCAAGGCCAGCAGCAATACCTGCAGGAAAGAACCGATGTGCATGCTGTATTCCACGATCAACCCTGGCTCCAATACACCCAGCATGCGCAGGAAATACATCAGAATGCCGATGGATTGCAGTGTGAAGGACAGCAGGAAAAAATGGGCGGGCCGGGAACCTCTTCGCCACAGCCAAATGCAGAACAGATTCACCTGCAACAACGCCAGGCTGCCCACCGGCAGCAGCAACGCGAAGGCCAAGCTATAGTGGCCGAACAGTGCCGGCAGCATAGTGAGTGCGTTGAGAATGTACAGCGTTTGATGCGCCCGCAGCATCCAGCGTGGTGCCATGTGGCGCAGTTGCAGATATTCCTGCGCAAATAACCCGATCGCGCAATAACAGACGCCCGCCAACAGGGGCAGCAGTTGATTGTTCAAATCGGGCGAATCGGGCCACAGATATTGCAACGAATAGCCGCGAAACGTGAACGCCCAGCCGAACATGCCCGCCACATACAACAGGTACAATCCCATGTTGCGTTCCGGCGCGGACAGGAACAGAAACAGGTTGTACAGAAAGATCGCCGCGATGGTGCCGAAATACAAACCGAACAACAACGTTTCCCGCTGCAGATGCGGCGCAAAGGCGTTGAGTTCCCATAAGCGCGGCCGCAATACTTCCTGCAATCCATCGTGACTGGCCTGCCGCAAATACAATGTCGCCCGTTCCCCTGGCGCCAGCGTGAAGGGCAAAGCGAACGTGCGATTTTCCAATGCGCGGGTTGCGAACGGACGTCGATCACCGGTGAGGCTTGATTGCACCTGGCCATCGGCGTGCACCAGCATCAGGTCCAGATAATCTGCCAGCGCCGAATCCGTATCCAGCAGCAGCGTTTGCGGCGCAGAGCCAGGATTGTGCACGCCAATGCGCAGCCACCAGCTGGAATGAGAAAAACCGGGATTGAAACCGGACGCTGGCAGCGGTTGCCAGTGGGCGGCGCTGTCGACGCTGTCCACCGTCAGGCGACCGGTCTTGTCCTCCGCCAGTTGAGCGAAAGGTTCCAGCGCCAGGGAGCCCTGGCCTGGTGACAACACCGCAACAGGTGCGGATGACACGGCATCAGAAGACATTTGCGCTGCGAACGCCAACCGCCCGGCAGCCGCAAACAGCAGCAACAAGCCAAGGCGGACAAGCAGCGCGGCCAGGGAATTCTGACCGGGGGCGCAGTGAGATCGAGGCATGTTATCAGTGTAGAAGATGATGGGGTGTCGATGCGGAGATCGCAGGATTCGGGGCTGGATCAATACTGCGCGTGTTTTCCCGCTATTGTGCTTGTGTTGCGCAAACCAATTCCCTACCGTCGGTAAAACCTGAACATCATCAATGATAAGGAGATCTACATGAACGCCCTGCGCACCACGACCTTCACCCTCGCGCTGCTCACATCCCTGTCCGCGTGTGCCCAGAATCCGACCAGCACTGCGCCGGCAGCACAGCCGGTCGCCCAGAGCGCGGCTGCGGCTACCAGTGCCAGCGCTGGCGCAGATCTGACCGCCACTGACATGAAAATCCTGGCGGACAAGATCAAAGCGGACAAACGTCTGGTGGTGGCAGCCAACATGCAGCTGACCGAAGCCGAGGCCAAGGGCTTCTGGCCCCTGTATGACGACTATCAGAAGCAACTGCAGAACATCAACGCACACATGGTGAAAGGCATTGCCGATTACGCGGAAGCCTCCACCAAAGGCCCGCTAACCGATGCCAAGGCCAAAACCCTGCTCGACGACATGCTGAAAGTGGAAAGCTCCGAATTGGAACTGAAGCGCAGCTTCGTACCTAAATTGAGCAAGGTGCTGCCGCCCGTCAAGGTCACCCGCTACCTGCAGATCGAATCCAAAATCCGCGCCATCATCAAGCACGAACTGGCCTCCGAGATCCCGCTGGTCGAATAAGGCGGTTTCAGACCGCTTTTGAGACAGTAAACGCCCGGTGTACTCCACGCCGGGCGCTTCCGCCCTTGTCAGGGCCG
>DATLII010000395.1:0-4258 GCA_035539495.1 Dongiaceae bacterium | reverse complement strand
TGCGAAATCGTCGGGTGGCGTGAGCAACGTGTCGTTCTCGTTCCGCGGCAATGATGCTGTGCGAGAGGCAATTCACGCGGTCTTCCTGTATCACGCCATCAAGGCCGGCCTCACCATGGGTATTGTCAACGCGGGTCAGCTGGCGATCTACGAAGAGATTCCGGCGGAACTGCGCGAGCGTGTGGACGATGTGGTTCTGAATCGTCGTGCCGATGGCACTGACCGCTTGCTGGAAATTGCCGAGCAATACAAACACGGCGGTGCTACCAAACAGGTGGAAGACAACGCCTGGCGTCAATGGCCGGTAACCAAACGTCTGGAGCACGCGTTGGTGAAAGGTATTACCACCTTCATCGTGGAAGATACCGAAGAAGCCCGTCAGCAGGCCAAGCGCCCGATCGAAGTAATCGAAGGCCCGCTGATGGACGGAATGAATGTGGTTGGCGATCTGTTCGGCCAAGGCAAAATGTTCCTGCCGCAGGTGGTGAAAAGCGCCCGCGTGATGAAGCAGTCCGTGGCTTATCTGATCCCCTACATCGAAGCGCAAAAGGACGCCGGCAGTCAGGCCAAAGGCAAGATCCTGATGGCGACAGTGAAAGGCGACGTGCACGACATCGGCAAGAATATCGTCGGTGTGGTGCTGCAGTGCAATAACTACGAAGTGATCGATCTGGGTGTGATGGTGTCCTGCGAAAATATTTTGCAGGCAGCCAACGATCACAATGTGGATGTCATCGGTCTGAGCGGTTTGATCACCCCGTCGCTGGATGAAATGGTGCATGTGGCGAAGGAAATGCAGCGTCGCGGTTTCAACAAGCCGTTGCTGATCGGTGGTGCCACCACATCGAAGGCCCATACTGCGGTTAAGATTGATCCGCAATATGACAAGGCGCCGGTGGTGTACGTGCCGGATGCCTCGCGCAGTGTGGGTGTGGTATCGGCGCTGATGAATCCTGAGCAGCGCGTAGTGCTGTTCAATAAAATGCAGGATGAATACAACGCCGCGCGGGAACGCAATGCCAACCGCGGCAATCGTACGCACTTGCTGGAATATCGTGCTGCGGCCGATAAAGGCTTCCAGTGGGATTGGGCAAACTACACGCCACCGACACCCACTTTCACCGGTACCAAAACGCTCCTCGACTATCCGTTGCAGGAATTGGTGGATCGCATCGATTGGACCCCATTCTTTATTTCCTGGGAATTGGCCGGCAAATACCCCAACATTTTAGAAGATGAAGTGGTGGGTGAAACTGCGCGCAACCTGTTCAACGACGCTCAGGCAATGCTGAAAAAAATTGTGGCTGAGAAGTGGTTGCAGGCCAATGGCATCATCGGCTTCTGGCCCGCGCAGCGCAGCGGTTCCGATGATATTCAGTTGCAGGATGCCAATGGCGGTTCCGTAACCACACTTCATCACCTGCGTCAGCAAACCGCCAAGGCCAACGACCAGCCAAATTTCTCGCTGGCAGATTACGTGTCGCCAGCAGGCGGTAAACAGGATTATGTGGGTGGCTTTGTAGTGACTGCTGGCCTCGGTCTGGATAAGAAAGTGGCTGAGTTCGAAGCCAATCATGACGATTACAGCTCGATTCTGCTGAAAGCACTAGCCGATCGGTTGGCGGAAGCCTTTGCCGAACGTCTGCACGAACGGGTGCGCAAAGAATTCTGGGGCTACCAGCCGCAGGAGAATCTGTCCAACGAAGAACTGATCAAGGAAAAATACGTCGGTGTTCGCCCTGCGCCGGGTTATCCCGCCTGCCCGGACCACACTGAAAAAGGCATGTTGTTCCAATTGCTTGATGCGGAAAAGGCCACAGGCGTGACACTCACCGAACACTTCGCGATGTATCCCACCGCAGCAGTGAGCGGCTGGTATTTCTCCCATCCGGAATCCCGCTACTTCGCCATTGGCAAGATTGGCAAGGATCAGGTGGAAGATTACGCGCGCCGTAAAGGGATGACCCTTGAACAGGCTGAGCGTTGGCTGAGCCCGAATCTGGCCTATGATCCGGATGCGCGCTGAATGATGGCGTACCCGCCTTGACCCGGTATTGGCCCACCGGAGATCGTCTGCGCCAGATTCTCGCTCTGGCGCTGCCGATCATTGCCGGCATGGTATCGCAGAGTCTGCTGAATTTGGCGGATGCCTGGATAGTGGGCCGGCTGGGCAGCAATGCCCTGGCGGCGGTCGGCATGGGTGGCAACACCAACTATCTGGCATCAGCGGCGGTCATCGGGATTGGCGCTGGTGTGCAGGCTACGGTGGCGCGACGCAAAGGCGAAGGTGACACCAGCGCCATTGCGACGCCGCTCAACGCGGGGTTGTTAATCGGCATTCTGGCATCGATTCCCCTCTTTCTTCTTTTTTATTTCGGTTCTGGCTGGCTGATGTCCACGCTGGTTGATGACCCCGAAGTCGCGCCGCTGGCAGATGAATATTTTGCTGTGCGCGTGATTGGCATGTTCGCGCTGGCCATGAATTTCAGTTTTCGCGGTTATTGGAACGGCATCAACCGTTCCATGGTGTACATGCGAACGCTAGTGATCATGCATGTGGCGGATTTGGTGATCAGTTACGCCCTGGTATTCGGACTTTGGGGCTTGCCGGAAATGGGTGTGTACGGCGCGGGTCTGGGCACGACGCTGGCGCTGTATCTGGCCAGCGCACTGTATTTTCTACAGTGCCTGCAACATTCGCGGCCGCATGGATTTTTGCATCGTTTGCCGAGCCGCGAGCTGCTGACCAATACGATTAAGCTGGCGTTGCCCAACTCCATCCAGCAGGTATTTTTCGCCGGCGGACTAACGGTTCTATTTTGGATTCTCGGCCAAATCGGTACGTCGGAACTGGCGGTGGGCCACGTGCTGATAACGCTGATTCTGTTCCTGATTCTGCCGGCAATGGGCTTGGGACTTTCCGCCACGTCGTTGGTAAGCCAAGCGTTGGGTCGCAAGGACTCTGAAGATGCAGTGCGTTGGGGCGCCAACATTACGTTGCTGGGAATGGCATTGTTGTGGTGTGTCGCTCTGCCCTTATTGCTGTTTCCGGACTTCGTGTTGCAGCAGTTTCTTACTGACCCTGCATTGGTGGAATTGGGTCGCACGCCTTTGCGCATCACCGCAATTTTTATTGGGCTCGACGCTGCTGGCATCATACTCACTCAATGTCTGTTGGGAGCCGGCGCCAGCGGGTTGGTGATGCGAATCAGCATCGTATTCCAGTGGGGATTTTTTCTGCCGATTGCCTGGTTGCTGGGCCCCGTATTGGGATATGGCCTCACCACCATTTGGATTCTGCAAATGCTGCAGCGCCTGTTGCTGGCTCTTACCATGGCCTATCATTGGCGAAGCCGGCGTTGGGCTGCTATTCGCATCTGATACTCATTCTTATTAAGGCATCGTAATGACACAGGATTCTGATCCAAAAGACTCCAAAGGCAATAGCTCTGGTCTGCTCGATACCTTGCAGACTATTTTGGGTGCCGTGTTCGGTGTGCAAAGCGAAAAAAAGCGCCAGGAAGATTTTTCCAAAGCCGATCCCGGCAAGCTGATCGCCATCGGTATTGTCACCGTCGTTGTGATCATGCTGAGCATGGCGTTTATTGTGAAATCCGCGTTGGAATCCGCAGGGCATTGAGCCGAAACGGAAACTTTTCGGTCACTTCCCTTATCCATCAAATCGAATAGTCATATGTAAAAATATTGCTTTTCTGTATAAAGCCGTACTGGTAACCTGCACGCCTCGAAAACCACCCAACCCGGCATCTGCGACAAATACCATATACGTCATATGGTTACGAGTTGTAACGAGAGCAAGCATGTACATCTATACCGAGTACGATCAACAGTTGCTGAACGAACGCGTTGCCCAGTTCCGTAACCAGACTGAACGCTTCCTCAAAGGCGACCTCACCAACGAAGAATTTCTGCCACTGCGTTTGCAGAACGGCCTGTACGTGCAACGTCATGCGCCCATGCTGCGCATCGCTGTGCCCTATGGCCTGCTGCGCAGCGAGCAATTGCGTGTGCTGGGTGAAATCGCCCGTGATTTCGATAAGGGTTACGCCCATTTCAGTACCCGTCAGAACGTGCAGTTCAATTGGCCTGCCCTGCCCCAAGTGCCGGACATTCTCGCCAAACTTGCGACCGTGCAAATGCACGGCATTCAAACCAGCGGCAACTGTATCCGCAACACCACCACCGACCAGTTTGCTGGTGTGGCGCGTGACGAAATCGAAGATCCGCGTCCCTGGTG
>DATLII010000394.1:0-13381 GCA_035539495.1 Dongiaceae bacterium | reverse complement strand
GTGCAGGTACCGACATTCATCGCCGCGCAAACACAACTTGCGCATGCCGGCTCGACCTTATTCTGCCGCTAAGGTTGCGCTTGCTTCTGCGCAGAATTGCGTGCTTTACCGGTGTGGTTGTCGCTGCCGAGAATGGTGCAGGATGCCGGTTTGCAACCGGCGAAAATAGAAATCAGAAAAACTGGCGTGAACACGCGGGCACTATTGCGCATTCCCGCGTTGCGCATGCAAAATTCCTTGCAGGTATCGCCAGCAATACGACAGTCATTCACAGGAGTCAGCATGGATCTTCATCAGGATTGGGACGTCATCAAAACCGTTTTTTCAGAGGCACTTTCATCCAATCGCCACTGCACGATCGGGTCGGTGGATGCCAATGGCAATCCGCATATCACACCCATCGGATTTGTATTTCTGCGTGACGACAAGACGCTGTACTACTTCGAGCAGTATTCCAAAAATCTGCCCTTGAACTTCAAAACCAATCGCAACGTGTGCGTGAGTCTGGTGAACAGTGGCGCCAAGTTCTGGTTGTCGTCATTGGCGAAAGGGCGCTTCGCGTCGTTTCCGGGGATGCGTTTTTATGGTGAGGTAGGGGACACACGCCAGGCCTGGCCGGATGAATTGGCCTGTCTGCGCAAACGGATTGGTCCGTTGCAATATCTCAAGGGTGGACGGTTGATCTGGTCGGGGCTGGAGACGGTGCGGGAAATCCGTTTGACGGGTGTGGAACCGGTACGTTATCCGCGCATGATGGAGCACTTGCTGTAAGGCCGACAGTTCAGCGGCGCGAAATTTTTATGCCGCCTTTGTCGATTCCACGCCGGCCCGCACGACCATTCAATGCACATCATCACACTCACATTCAGGAGCCGATCATGTCCATGTTGTTGTATGCCCATCCTTTTTCGTCGTATTGCCAGAAAGTGCTGATCGCTTTATACGAAAACAGTATTCCGTTTGAATTTCGCCTGTTGTCGCCCGACGAGCCGGATAATGGCGCCGAATTCGCAGCCCTGTGGCCGCTGCAACGCATGCCGGTGTTGGTGGACGGTGGAGAAACGGTAAGGGAATCGACCATCATCATCGAATACCTGGGCCTGTATCATCCGGGCAAGGTAGCCCTGTTGCCTGTTGATCCGTGGGCGGCGCTGCAGGTGCGCTTTCTCGACCGCTTCTTCGATAACTACATCATGACGCCGGTGCAGAAAATCGTGTTTGACGCTATCCGTCCGCCTGAGCAGCGAGACCCGGCCGGTGTGGCCGATGCGCGGAAACTGCTGGACACCGCGTATCGCTGGCTGGATACACAATTGGGTGCCGGTGAGTGGGCCGCTGGGGCTGATTTCAGCCTGGCGGATTGCGCTGCCGCGCCGTCGCTGTTTTATGCCGACTGGGTGCATCCGGTGGACGCGAGCCATGGCAATGTGCGCGCCTACCGGCAGCGGCTGCTGGCGCGGCCTTCCTACGCGCGGGCGCTGGATGAGGCGCGGCCGTATCGTTCGCTATTTCCTCTGGGTGCGCCGGACCGGGACTGATATCCTACTGCCGAATCAATTTCCACTACTCCCATTCCCATACCAAGGATCTATAAGGACCAGCCCATGAAAATACGGATTGCCCTGCTGTCGTTGATCGCACTGATATACGGCTGTGCGAGTTCCATGCTGACGCCGGAGGAGGCGGAAAGAGCCCTTTTCGCCCACAGCACCTGGAATCTGGTGGAGCTGCAGGGCAAGCCCGTCACCACGCCGGAGGGGCGCACCAGCCCGTCGCTCAGCTTCACCCGTGAGGGCAGTCGGGCATCGGGGTACGGCGGTTGCAACCGTTTCACTGGCACGTTCACCCTGGAGCAGGTCAGCCGTCTGCGTTTCTCGCCCTTGGCAGCCACTCGCATGGCTTGTGCGGGCGACACGGTTGAAAGCGAATTCCTCCACATCCTGGAAACCGTGGACAGCTACCATGTGGAAGGGGAGACCCTGGTGTTGATCCGGGCCGGTTCCACCCCGTTGGCGCGGTTGCAGCCAGCACAATAACGCTCTGATACATCACCACTTCAGCAAGATCCGGGTCGCCTGGTAGGGGCGGCCCGCGCAGACTGATAACAGGTTCGGGTGCAACACATGAGCCCGGTAATGGAAGCAGGCTGAGAGCTGAAAAAGCTGAAGAGGTGGAAGCAATGCAACAGGCAAGCGCAAGAACAGCAACGGAAGCGCTGGTAGGAAAAGCGCTGATCGGAACAGCACTGACCGGGAAGGTGGCACTGATCACCGGCGCCAGCACCGGTATTGGCTATGCGGCCGCTCGGCTGTTCGCGCAGCAAGGTGCGGCGGTTGTGGTGACGGCGCGTGGAGAAGCCGGGCTGCTCGCACTGGTAGCGCAGATTGAAGAAGAGGGTGGCCAGGCCGTCGCGTTGGCAGGTGATGTCGCGGATCCGGCCCATGCTGAAGCGTTGGTGGCGTTGGCCAAATCCCGATTCGGCGGGCTGGATATAGCGTTCAACAACGCTGGCGCACTGGGTGAATTGGGCGCGGTCACCGACATGCCGCTCGACACCTGGAATCACGTGCTGGCCACCAACCTGACCAGCGCTTTCCTTGCCGCAAAATATCAGTTACCTGCGATGGCGGAGCGGGGCGGCGGTTCTCTGATTTTTACATCTACCTTCGTGGGCCATACCGTAGGTATGTCAGGTATGGCAGCTTATGCGGCCAGCAAGGCCGGTCTGACCGGATTGGTGCAAGTGCTGGCAGTGGAGTACGGCGCGCAGGCCATTCGCGTCAACACGCTGTTGCCCGGCGGCACAGACACACCGATGGGCCGTTCATTTGCCAATACACCGGAAGCGCTGGCGTTCGTGCAAAATCTGCATGCACTCAAACGCATGGCCGATCCGGATGAGATTGCGCGGGCTGCCCTGTTCTTAGCATCCGATGCCTCCAGCTTCGTCACGGGCACCGCTTTGCTGGTCGATGGCGGTGTTTCCATTTGTCGTACGTGACTTTTTCATTTCACATCAGGAGGTGAAGCCGCATCATGTCGGACTACGATCGAATCGCCAAGGCGATTGCCTTCATCGAACATCATGTGACGGATCAGCCCAGCCTGGACGAGATTGCCGCCCACGTACATTTGAGCCCGTTCCATTTTCAGCGTCTGTTCAGTCGTTGGGCCGGCATTACGCCCAAACGTTTTTTGCAGGTGCTGACGCTGGAGCGCGGCAAAACGTTGTTGCAGGATTCCCGCTCGCTGCTGGAGGTGTCGGATGATCTCGGCCTCAGCAGCAGTTCGCGTCTGCACGATCATTTCGTGCAGATCGAAGCAGTAACGCCAGGCGAATTCAAAAGTCGCGGCCAGGGTCTGACGATTCACTACGGTCTGCACAGCACGCCGTTTGGCCCCTTGTTTGTGGCGAGTACAGAACGCGGTATTTGTCGGGCCACCTTCGTGGACGATCAATCATTGGCAGAATCCGTGGCTGATCTGCAGGACAGTTGGCCGCTGGCGACATTGGTGCAGGACGACAGCATGACGCATCCGATCATCGATGCGTTGTTCGCCGTGGATAGTCAATTGGAGCGGCCGCTGTCGGTGCATGTCACGGGTACCAATTTTCAGATCGCGGTCTGGCGCGCGTTGCTAAAAATTCCTGCTGGCACGGTGTCCAGCTACAGCGCGGTGGCGGATATGATTGGCCGTCCACGCTCCGTGCGAGCGGTGGCTAATGCTATCGGTGCCAACCCGATTGCATTTCTGATTCCTTGTCATCGCGTGATCCAACAAAGCGGGGCGCTGGGTGGTTATCGTTGGGGGCCACAGCGCAAGCAAGTGATGCAAACCTGGGAACGGGCGCGCTGGGATAATCGTCCTCTTTGAAACTCCATAAAGTGCGCAAGATCCGGCTGGTCGCACCAGCATGTCGGATCAACACTGCGAATGAATGTCCAACCACATTCGCGGAGCGCAACATGCAACCCACCAACAATCATCACATTCCCACTAAGCTTCATCAAATTGTAGAACCCTCCATTTTGTATTTCGGAACGCCGGTTGTACTGGTTAGCACATTGAATCCGGATGGCACCACCAACATTGCGCCCATGTCGTCCGCCTGGTGGTTGGGCTGGAGTTGTGTGCTGGGTCTGGATGGCAGTTCCCGCACCACCGAAAATCTGCGTCGTCATGGCGAGTGCGTTCTGAATCTGGCAGCCGCTGATAACGTTGCCGCAGTGGATAGATTGGCGCTGCTCACAGGATCAAAATCGGTGCCGTTGCATAAACGCATGCTGGGCTATCGATATGCCGCCGACAAATTCGCGGAAGCAGGATTGACACCACAGCTCTCGGAACTGGTGCAGCCGCAGCGGATTCTGGAATGCCCGGTGCAGATGGAAGCGACGGTGGCGAGTATTGCGCCGCTGGGCCGACGGGATTCTCGAATGGCGGTACCGGCATGCACCATCGAAGTGACCATTCAGCGTATTCATGCGCACGGTGAATTACTGAAAAATGACAATCCTCATCACGTCGATCCGCTCAAATGGCGGCCACTGATGATGAGTTTTCGCCGGTTTTTTTCCCTGACCGATGAAATTCATGACTCGCGTCTTGGCAGGGGGCCTGAAGAAACCTATGCTCCCTGGAAGCTGACTGGACTGCGGCGTCATGCGACCGACCTTTTGCTGAAACTGGCCAACCAGCGTTATGACAAGTGAAGTTATCAAGGCAAATGAATGCCATCACCTTTCAAAGGAGCACTGCCATGACATCATCAACACCTCGCAATCCGGTTGGATGGTTTGAAATCTACGTGGACGATATGCCGCGCGCCAAAGCATTTTATGAGTCCGTGTTTCAGCTCAAGCTGGACAGGCTCGACACGCCGGATCTGGAAATGTGGGCGTTTCCCATGGAGATGGATCGGGCAGGTGCCGGTGGTGCACTGGTGAAAATGCCGGGCGGCCCATCCGGCGGCGGTTGCAACGTGATCATTTATTTCAGTTGCGAGAATTGTGCAGTAGAGGCTGCCCGTGTGGCGAAAGCCGGCGGTCGCGTCGATAAAGAGAAATTTTCAATTGGGCAGTACGGGTTTATCGCCCTGGTGTATGACACCGAAGGCAATATGATCGGATTGCATTCCCTGAAATAAGCGTCATGCGCCGGCAACCCGACAGGTTGTGCCGGCGCTTGAGGATCTCATTGCGCCGTTGCGACGGATTTCAGATTGAAGAGCTGTTGCGCATTCTGCGTAGTGGCGGCCGCCAGCTCGGCCACGTCGATACCCATGCAGCCTGCGACCGCCGCGGCGATATGAGGCAAATACATGGGTTCATTGCGGCGGGATTTAGGTTTAGGGTTCAGATCGCGCGGCAGCAAATAAGGGCCATCCGTCTCCAGCAGCAGACGATTCAACGGAATATCCTTCACCTGGTCCCGCAATTCCAACCCACGGCGTTCATCGCAAATCCAGCCGGTAATGCCGATATACAAATCCAGCGCCAGATACTGCTGCATCACATCTGCACTGCCGGTAAAACAATGCACTACGCCACCGGCAATGCGATCGCGATAACGGCGCAACAGTGTGAGCTGATCTTCTGCCGCATCCCGTTCGTGCAGAAACAGCGGCAATCCGGTACTGGCGGCCAGCTCCAGTTGCGCTTCGAAAACACGGCGCTGCACGTCAGGCGGCGACAGATTGCGGTTGTAATCCAGACCGGTTTCGCCGATGGCAATCACTTGGTCGTGACGGGTCAGCTCCAGCAGCTGTTCGTGATAATCATCGGTCCATTCCTTGGCATAGTGGGGATGCACGCCGGCGGTACAAAACAAGCCTGCACCCACTTTGTTGCACAAGCGCAAGGCGTGCTGCGATGATGCCAAATCAGTGCCGGTAATGATCAGGGTAGATACACCCGCTTGCCGTGCGCGCTCAATAACATCGGCGCAATCAGGTTTGAACGCAAGATCGGTCAGGTTGATGCCAATATCGACCAGTGAAACAGACAACGAAAAATTCCTTCAGGTAGCGTTTAACAGCCAAACGCTACCGGGAATTCACTCCAGCAGCGATTGCATGATGGCGGCGGCCCACTGCAGCGCTTCCAGATAAGCATTTTCGAAACTTTCCTGCGAAATGCCCAAATCATCCAAGAGCTGCCAGTCGATCAGGTCCCAGTGGCCCTGCTCGTGATTCTCCACGGCCTCCAATATTCTACCGGCCTCGCCTTCATAGTGTAAGAGTGCCCGATTGACGTCGTCGTTGAAAGGAAGCGAATGCAGAATAGTGGCTTTATTTTGGTCGAAGAAGGCATCGATGAAGGAAAACATGCCCAAGGTGAAGTAGATTTCCTTGTTGGGGACCGAGGCGGTTTGCGACAGTTGCTCCATCATGCGCGCCCGGGTCAGCGTCAGGGTAATCAGTTCATTGGGTTTGTCCGTCATCCGCGACAACGCGATGATGCAGGACCATTGCTTCAGCGCTTGCAGGCCCATCAACATCATGGCCTTGCGGATGCTGTCGACTTTGCCTCGGGTGGTGTAGCGTGCAGAGTTGCAGATGCGCAACAGTTTGGTGCTGAGTGATACGTCGTGCGAGATCAGTTTCTCCAGCGAGCCCAGATCCACATCCGGATTCTGCAGCTCCGCCAGCAGCCGCATCACCACCATCTTGTTGGACGGAATGCTAGCCCCCGACACCTTTTGTGGCCGGCATAAGAAATAGCCCTGGAACAATTCGAAGCCCAGCGCTTTGCAGTGTTCCATCACATCATACGTTTCCACTTTCTCCGCCAGTAGTTGCAGCGGATATCGTTTCAGTTGGCGTGCCAGTTTTTCCAGCTCCGCTCCTTGATGATGCATCACATCGACCTTGACGATGTCGGCCAGTTTCAACAGCGGTTCCCATTTGTGGTCAAACACAAAATCATCCAGTGCAATGACATAGCCGGCCTGCTTCAAGCGCGTGACATTGCGTACCACTTCAACGTCAGGCTCTACGCTTTCCAGAATTTCGATGGGACACAATGCGGCTCAAACGGGGGCGGAGACAGCAGCCACTGACGGGTGAAATTGATGAAAGCACGTTTGTTGTCGGCCGCCTGCTCGATGCCAAGATCGGCAAAGGCATTCACTATCACTTGCGATGTCGCCAAATCACCATCCCATTTCCAGTCGGCCGGCGGTCGAAACAGTAACTCATAGGCAGCCACCTTGAGTTCTCTGTCGTAGATAGGCTGGCGGGCGAGAAGGATATTGGTCGTATCCATGCTGGGAACCTGATTGGCCGGGATGTAATGCTCTTTTCAGTGTAGTTCAGCAAGATAGCTCATCAGGATGCCTAGGGAGTTTCCTGCCGATGCCCCCAGCCTGGTCTACACTTTCATCAGTTGTCTCTTCAATAGGTTGCGGAAAAGTCATGGCCAGTATTCTGGATAGCGTCGATCAGCGAACCCAGCTTGTGGGTGAGAACCGGCTGGAGCTGCTGATGTTTCGGTTGCAACGGGGAAACCTGTTTGCAATCAACGTCTTCAAGATCCAGGAAGTGCAGACCATGCCCAAGCTCACGGTGATGCCGCAGAGCCACCCCAACGTGGTGGGTGTCACCCATGCCCGTGGCCGCACCATTCCGGTGATTGACCTGAGCGCCGCGATTGGCCTAGGCCCACTGCAGGATCGCACTCACTGCAACATCATTATTTCCGAGTACAACCGGACGATTCAGGCCTTCATGGTCAAGTCGGTGGACCGTATCGTCAACATGAACTGGGAAGAGATCATGCCGCCGCCCAAGGGTGCCGGTCGCAATCATTACCTTACGGCCATCACCAAGCTCGACAAGCAGATCGTCGAAGTCATCGACGTGGAAAAAGTGCTGCAGGAAATTTCCCCTTACAACACCACTGTCAATCCGTCACTGATCGATATGGATATTCTGTCGCTGGCGGATGGCATTGAAATTCTGGCGGTGGATGATTCCAGCGTGGGTCTGTCGCAGGTGCGGGAAACCGTGGGCCAACTGGGCATCAAGATTCTGAGTGCCCGTGATGGTGCCACCGCATTGCGTATGCTGAAGAAATGGGCCGATGACGGAGAAGACGTTCCGCGCAAACTGGCGATGGTGATTACCGACGCGGAAATGCCGGAAATGGATGGCTATCGTCTTACCAAGGAAATTCGCGAGGATACTCGTCTGCGCGATCTGTACGTGATTCTGCACACTTCGCTCAGCGGCAGCTTCAACAATGCCATGATCCAGAAAGTGGGATGCGACGCCTTCCTGTCGAAATTCGAACCCGACAAGCTGGCGCTCACGGTGCAGGACCGCATTCGCGCCTATCGGCAGCGTTATCCCAAGTCCCGTTAAGCGTAGTTATATTCCTAGCCGCGCTATTTGCAGCAGGGTGAGAAAGCGGCGCGGATCTCTTCGATCCGTTCCCGATTCTTGCCAAAATCACTTGATCCTGACCGCGATGCCGATCGCAGCTGAATGGCATCGCGGGTCAACAGAAACTCCCCGTCGTCGATAAGCCCGGTCCACTTCATTGTGAACTCTACGTGCAGGTAGTCAGAGTTCTCCTGCACGATCTTGGTGTCTTCCCGTTTTGCCAATACTGCCTTCAGCTTTTCCATCGCAGCAGCGCGGTTGCCGGTGAATGCCAATGGCGCAATTTTTTGTTCTGATCGCGTTGTCTGGCTGCTGATGCAATTCCCGGTGGCAGGACAACCGGCTACATAGCCTTTGGCTACACCTTTCGCTACCGGTGCTCCGTTACAGCCAACCATGAACAGGCCCAACGTCAACAGCAATCGGGTTCCAACGATGGTTCTGTTGATGTGCGTCATAGTGTTATTCCCTTTCGCTAACGTGGTTATGGGCAATTGATACAGGTCAGGTGAGCGCGCTCACGTCGTCCCTAAACTGGTGTCATTACAGCTTGTTCATATTTGAAAGTTCATCATTGAAAGGTAACGACTATGTTGAAGTCTTCGACGACCCTGTTGGCTATGAGTATTGCACTGATTTCCAATTCTGCGCTGGCGTATCAGCAAGGTGATTTGATTTTGCGAACGGGTGCAGCAGCGGCGGACCCGCAGGAAGACAGTTCACAGCTCTTCATCAACGACGCCAGCACCGAGGATGTGCTGGGTGTCATCAGCTCCGTTGGTGTCGACAGCAACGTGCAGTTGGGATTGAGCGTTACCTACATGCTGAACGAGCATGTGGGTGTGGAACTGTTGGCGGCCACGCCGTTTTCCCACACGATCACCGCCAACATCGAAACCGTCGGCACGGTGGAGGCCGCTGAAGTCAAACACTTGCCGCCCACGCTCAGTTTTCAATATTTCCCGCTTCGCGCAGATTCACGTCTGCAGCCCTATCTGGGCCTCGGCATCAACTACACCACGTTTTTTGATGAAGATGTGTCATCAGAGCTGGATGCCGTCACGCAGTCGCTTGGCATTCCCGGCAGCGGTTCCCTGGATCTGGATGATTCCTTCGGTTTCGCGCTGGAAGTGGGTTGCGATTTTGCCCTGACCGATCGTTTAATCCTGAACGCGGCGGTATGGAAAGCGGACATCGATACCACTGCCACCTTCACGTATCAGGACGGCACTCGGATTACGGCTGACGTAGCCATTGATCCGTTGGTGTACATGGTGGCCGCGGGCTATCGCTTCTGAGGTTTTTGACCGACAGGCTGCGCTTGCGGTTTGGCTGTGCCAGAATTGCGACATGGCCGAATCGCAAGCTGATCTCAAACCTGTGCGTTGTTTTCTGGGCGTTCCGCTGGACGCCGCTCTTGCCGCGCGCCTGCCTTTGATAATGAAGTCAGAATTGCAGCAGACACTAATGCAGACAGCGCCTTGGCAAAAAGCCTCATCACAAAAAGCCACTTCGCACACATCAAATCCGGCACCGCGCATGGTGGCGTCGGGCAATCTGCACCTGACACTGGCATTTCTGGGCGATCAGCCTCTGTCGCTGATTCACGCATTGCGTCAGGAATTGCAATCGCCGCTATCAGCTTGGCCGGCATTCACTCTGCACAGTTATTCCATCAACGCCTTTCCCGATGCAAAATCCGCCATCATCGCGCTGGAATTCGAGCCACTGGAAATTTTTCAGCGCCTGAAGCAAACACTGGACGTCACGCTGCAACACAAGGGAGTGGTGGTGGAATCGCGACCGGTGCGGCCGCACATCACGCTGGCGCGTGGCAAGCGGGGTCAACGCCTGACATTGCCACCTATAGCCTGCGAACTGGAGTTAAAAGTGAATGAAGTTTGCCTGTTTGAAAGCAAACAAGGTGCGGCCGGCAATGATTACCGGCCGCTGTGGTCGATTCCGCTGAAGGAAAACGCAAACAGCCTTTAAAACGCAAAAACTAGGGCCAGATACTGACCGTCCAGTGTAATGTCCGCGTCAGTGCCTTCCACGTCTTCCGCCTGCATATCGATTTTGCGATAGCCCAATTCCAGGCCCAGACCAAACGAAAACACATAACCGGCCTTCAGCCACAGGTCATAAAAACTGGAACCATCGAAAGCCAACGCGCTGCCATCAGCTGCCACGTAGAGGCCACGAATCGGCAGATCGAACTGCACCGCGCCGTACAGCAGCGGCACAATGGTATCCAGGCTCTGCGTGGCGGTCAGCGTACCGAAAATGTTGTAGCCGGTGATGCTGATGCCACCATCAAACTGGCGCGCAGTTACGCCCAGATCCAGATTTACGCCGTCGTCCAGCACTTCGTAATACAGTGTCAGATCGGTGTGGCTCAAGTCCGCTTCGGAACGCACGAAGGTATCTTCAGGGAAGGGCAATCCATCCACAACGATGGTGGAATCCAGCCGCGTATCAGCGTCGTCTTCCAATTCTGTGTATGCCAGGCGCACATTGGGCAGTAGCGGAATCCCGTGTTCGACTGCAACGTAAATGTAAGTGCCGTTGCCGCCGTCCAAGCCCAGGTCTTTTTCCAGATCGATGTCGCTGCCGCCACTGTCCACATCGGCAAAGGTACCCGACACATCAAAATTGAGGCTGCCACCGCCCACCATGAAACGCACGGGGTCATCGGCGAGCACGGGCGAACTCAGGGTAACGCCCAGCAGGGCCAGCGTACTTATTTTTATCGCGCTTGTTTTTTTCATGCCTATCCTCTTCACGCAAAGTCCATCTGGGTAAGTGCGCCGTCATTAAAACACAGATAGATGTCAGCGACGTGGGACCTTTTCCGCAGAAAAGGGACGTCGAGCGTCAGGACCAGGCAGTCGTTGGCAAAGCGGGCGGGAAAGCAGGTGGGAAAGCAGAGGAAGGGCAATAGCTGTCGAGAACGTCAGCGGCCATGGATGGCCGCGGCCGAGCCTACATGGATGTACTTGTGGCGTTTCTCGACAGCTATTGCCCTTCCTCTGCGTTGGTGCAGACAAAAAACTCACAGGGCACGCATGCCCGGTCCCGTCATTATTCAGTTGAAGCGTTTGTTCAGTTTGTGCAACCCACTCAGGATCACTTTCTCCAGTGCTGTTTTCAGCAGCAATCCACCCAAGGGAATGGGGAATTTCAATTCAAACTGGATGGTGTAATGCAGTTGGGTTTTGCCGTTGCTTTCACTAAATACCATGCGACCCAGATGATTTTTGAGCGGGCTGCCTTTGGTGACTGTGTACTCGATCAGCTTGTTCGGTTCGAAGGCCGTCACCGTTTCCTCGAAACCGGCCAGCGGCACGGGCGTGATCAGGCGCACGGAACCCACGCCATTCACAGCGCCCTTGCCGTCCTTGATGCGCTTCACTTTCGCGCCCAGCACCTTGCCCATTTTCTCGTGGTCCGACAGCTCGGCGAACACGGTGCTCACTGGCGCGTTGAAGGTGACATTCATCTGAATAAATTGGCTGGCCATTGGTTAACTCCTCTAGTCTTAAAATAAGCAAAAAAATAAAAACGACAATCAAAGTGTGCGGAACGCGATACCTGCTGTGCGCAGCCGGTTGATCAATGCATCCCCCATCGCCGCGCCCGGTGTTACCACGCCATAATTCGCGGGCAATTGATCTTCATCGAACGCCAGACACAGCGCCGATTCCGCCAACATTTTCGAGGTTTCGCCATAGCCAGGGTCGCCACCGCTGACTTCGGTCCATACATGCAGGCCCGCGGCTTCACCGACAAAGCGCACTTTGAACCAGCTTTTTTCCCGTTGTGATGGGCTGGGGCCTTGGCCCGGATCTTTCACCTTCAGCAATCTCTGTTTGCCGTACTCGAATTGCGACAGCGCCACCAAACCACCCGCAGCCGCCATGCCGCCCAGGCCGGTGTACAGATGCTTGGCCAGCACATAATGGCCGTAGCTGAAATCGGGGCCGAATTCCTTGCGGGCCGAGCCAGTACGCTTCACCACTTGCGGGTCGATGGTAGGGAAGGGGAACGCCCAAGCGCCAAACGATTTGCAATATTTAATCTGCGGTGCCGCCACGCGGGAGCGACGACGATCGGTGGGACGTGCACTGCGGGCCTGATGCCACACCTTGCGTTTTTTGGCGTACTCGCGCAGGCGGGAAAATTGCGTGATGGCGGAATGCCAGGTGCCGCCAGAGAAAGTACCGCCCGCTTGTACGAAACCTTCCACTTTCACCGGAACCTTGCCGGCCCGATCTTGCCCCAGCATCTTGTTCAGTTCCTGCACGGTATAGAGCGCGCCGAGGTCATGCGGAATGCTGTCAAAACCGCAGCAATTGACGATTTTCAGATTTTTCTGTGCCGCGGTGTCCTGGTATTCGTATTCCAGGCCCTCAACGAATTCCGGCTCGCCGGTCAGATCCACATAATGAGTGCCCGCATCCACGCAGGCACGTACCAGCGGCTCGCCGTAATTCAAGTACGGCCCCACGGTTGTGATTATCACTTTGCTTTGCTCCGCCATCGCACGCAGGCTGGCGGGATTATTGGTATCGGCTTCAATGATGCTGATATCCGCGTTCGGATTCAGCGCCAGGATCGCCTTGCGGCATTCTTCCAATTTGGCAGGGTTGCGACCGGCGATGGCCCATTTCAGGCGCGAGCTGTCCTGGCAGCGGGCCAGGTATTCGGCGGTCAGGCGGCCGGTAAAACCGGTGGCGCCAAACAAGGTGATGTGAAAAGGGCGAGAAGTGGATTTCTGCGCCTTGGACTTGGCCATTGGGGACCCCTGTAATCCTGATAAGTTACTGAAAATGGACGTGCTAGGTTAAGCCGGATGAATTATCTGTTTCAACCGCTTCCGTTGTTGAGAATAGCAGTTCGGCGCATCAGTTGAGCTCGCCGGGTCCCTGTGCCATCGTACCTGCTTGCGGAGCCAGCCCAAGGAGAGGGCCATGAAGGAGAGCGCCATGGTAGAGA
>DATLII010000393.1:0-11547 GCA_035539495.1 Dongiaceae bacterium | reverse complement strand
CTTCCTGCCCTTGCATGGCAGAGCCTGTGACATGTTTGCTGGTCGGTTGGTCTTCTGCCGCCGCGCTCATACAGAACAGTGCCAGCGTCAAGCCAGCAACCTTCAAAATATTTTCCATCGCGTTTCTCCTGTCCAATTGGTGCTTTTTTCGCTATTCGATCGAATTTAGTCAAACCCAACAAAGGGAATGCATAATGTCGTCCAACAATGGATTTGGATTGAATAAGTAAGAAGATCGCCAGAAATGGGATCGAGGAGAGGTGTTTTCGTATTTATATTGGCCAGAATGCGCCGCAACGCGTTTGCCTGGCGGTGCTAATTACATTGTCGTCGGTAAATGTTGCGTCTTCATTCGCCGTGACGTTGCCTGTTCAATTCTAGTTTCGATGCTTTCTGTGCGATGGGATGGAAGTTTTTTACTCTACTTCTGCATGCAAAGTGAGTAATTCGAAAATTGTGCGAGCAAAAGCAATGGATGCCCGCTTTTGCTCGCCGCTTTCAGGTAAAAGTGAGTTGCGAAAAACAGTTCCGGCACGTTTTATCTTCACGGCTGCGCTTCGGGTGCCGGCATTTTTTGAGGGCCTAGCTTCAATATGCGCTGCAGTCTGATCATTACATCATCTACATAAGTGAAAATAACGGGCACGACCAACAGGCTCAGTACCGTTGAGGTCAGCAGCCCACCGATCACCACTACCGCCATCGGCTGACGGAAGCTGGGTTCGGCGCCCAAGCCTAATGCTGTAGGCAGCATGCCCGCGCCCATCG
This sequence comes from Dongiaceae bacterium, assembly GCA_035539495.1. Lineage (GTDB taxonomy): Bacteria > Pseudomonadota > Gammaproteobacteria > Pseudomonadales > Ketobacteraceae > Ch67. The sequence continues at coordinate 10,779 of DATLII010000393.1, read as the reverse complement.
CGATCGTCGTCATCAGAATCGGGCGTGCCCGTTTGTGACAGGCGTCGATGAGCGCATCGTAGCGAGACATTCCCATTTCTCGCCGCGCCTTGATCACATATTCCACCAGCAAGATAGAATTTTTGGTGACGATGCCCATCAGCATGAGCAGGCCGATAACCGACGGCATGGAAAAACTCATGTTGCAGATCAGCAGCGCAAACAGCGCACCACCCACCGACAGCGGCAGTGCGGACAAAATCGTCGTCGGCTGCAGGAAATCATGGAACAGCAGCACCAGCACGGCGTAAATGCAGAACACGCCGATGGCCATCGCCAGGCCGAAACTGCCGAACAATTCTGTCATGTGTTGCAGTTCGCCTTGTTCCACCAATTGCACGCCGGTGGGCAGGTGTTTCAGAGCGGGTAACTGGCGCGCTTCTTTCATGACTTCACCCAGCGTGCGGCCATTCAGTTCCACCGACAACTTGATGTTGCGGTTGCGGTCTAGCCGATCGATCTGCGCGGGGCTGCTGCCGGGGCTGATAGTACCAAGCGACGCCAGCGCCACCTGACCTTCGCTGCCATTCACCCGCAACTGACCGATCGCATTCACATCTGTACGCAATGTGGGGTCCATGCGTACGCGCACATCCAACTGACGTTGCGGCAGATTGATCTTGGGCAGCGATGAGGAATAGCCGCCGTATGTGGCTACGCGCAGCGTATTGGCGATGTCCTGGCTGGTTACACCCAGCCTTGCGGCCTGGGCGTAATCCGGGTGGAACTGGATCTCGGGTCGTTGCAAGGCTGCGCTGGATGTCACGTTGCCAATGCCCTTGAGGTTGTGGCGCAGTTCCTGTTCCAGTGTGGCGGCGGTGCGTTCCAGCACGTTGCTGTCGTCGCCGGCCAGCACAATATCCAGATTCTGACCGTTACTACCTCCACCTACATTGACGCGAACGCCAGGCAACGTTTTCAATGCACTGCGCATGGCGGCTTCCACTTGCGCTTGCTTGCGTGAACGCTCGCCGCGCGACGCCATGTCCACGGTTAAGGTTGTGCTGGTGACATCAGAGCTGGAGCTGCCACTCATGCCGCCGCCGCTGGTAGACGTTCCCACATTGGCGAAAACGTGTCGTACCTCGGGAATGGTTTGCAGCAGCGCAATGGCCTGACGGGTAATGGTGGCGTTTTGCTCCAGAGTGCTGCCAGGCGGCAGTTTCAGCGTGACGCGGCTTTGCGCTTCGTCCCGCGCGGGGATAAAGCCGGTGGGCAAGAGAGGAATCATGGTCAGCGAGGCAACAAAAAACAGCGTGGCCAGCGCAAACGTCGTCTTGCGGTATTTCAGGCTGCGTTTGATCCAGCCCAGGTAGCGCGTCATCAGCGGGCCGTCGTCGTTGTGCTCGGCGGTGGGTTTCAAAAAATACGCGGCCATCATGGGCGTCAGCAATCGCGCTACCAGCAGCGACGCCAGCACCGCCGCGCAAGCAGTGATACCAAACTGGCGGAAAATAAGGCCCGGTATGCCGCTCATCAACGCAGTGGGCAGGAATACCGCGACCAGCGCGAAAGTGGTGGCGATCACGGCCAGGCCAATTTCATCCGCCGCTTCCATCGCGGCCTGATAGGGCGTCTTGCCCATGCGAATATGGCGGGCAATGTTTTCCACTTCCACGATGGCATCGTCCACCAGAATGCCGATCACCAGCGCTAAAGCGAGCAGAGAGACTGTGTTGAGCGTGAAGCCGCAGAAATACATCACGGCGAAGGTGGGCATGATGGAAAGTGGTAACGCGGTGGCGGACACGATGGTCGCGCGCCAGTCACGCAAAAACCACCACACGACGAGAATCGCCAGCAATGCGCCTTCAATCAGCAGGCGCATCGATCCCTCGTAATTCTCCAGGATGGCCGTCACGGAGTTGCTGACTTCTTCGATGGTGATGTTGCTGTGTTCGCTGGCAAATGCCTGCACTTCAGCGCGCACATCGGTGGCGACACTGACATCGGAAAAACCCAGCGAGCGGGTGACCTGAAAGCCAATGACCGGTTTGCCATCGCGATACGCCAGCGTGCTGCGATCTGCATGGGTGTCGCGAATGGTGGCAATCTGATTCAGCGCCACATAGCGGCCATCGCCGGTGGGAATGCTGATGTTGCCCAATTGATCCGGACTGCTCAATGCGCCCAGCGTGCGCAAGGATTGACGCAGACTACCAACTTCACCAAGCCCGCCGGAGCCGTCTTTCTGCATGGCTTCGAGTTGAGTGGAGACCGCGCTGGCGCTGATGCCCAGTCCCGCCATCAGTGCCGGATCCAGATCCACCTGCACTTCGCGATCGATGCCGCCCACTCGCGCCACTTTCGCCACGCCTTTCACTTTCATCAGCGCTTTGGTGACATCGTTGTCGATGAACCAGGACAGATCCTCCTCGTCCATGCCTTTGGCGTCGATCGTGTAGGTGAGCATGGGAGAATAATTGGCGGTGACCCGCGACACGCTGGGCGTGTCGAGATCGGCCGGCAGATCCGGCATCGCGCTGTCGACGGCGTTACGCACTTCATTGAGTGCTTCGTTGCCATTCTTTTCAATATCGAAGCTGACTTGAATGCGCACGCTGCCGTCGGTGACGGTGGTGGTGACATGATCCAGCAAACGCAGCGATGTGAGTTTGTCCTCGATCTTGCGTGCCACATCGGTTTCCAACTGCTCCGGCGCGGCGCCTTCCAGGCCGGCACTGATGATCACGGTGGGCTGGTCCATGTCGGGAAATTGCTGAATGCCCAGCCGCTTCAGACCGATGACACCGAAAAAAGTCAGCAGGATGAACAGCAGGACGGCCGGAACCGGATGACGGATCGACAGCGCGGAAATGTTCATGATTTCGGTGCCTCTGCTTCAGCCAAACTGACGCTGATGCCTTCGTTAAGGAACGCGCCACCGGTAGCAACCACGCGAGCGTCTTTGTCCAAGCCATCTGTTATTTCCACGCGGCTGTCGCGTTGGCGGCCGATGGTGACGGCATGGCGTGAAACCGTCATGTCGTCATTCAATGTGAAAACGTAAGCGCGACCATCGCGCAGCACCAGCGCGGTGTCGGGAATGGTGAGAGCGTTGGTGCTGCCGACATCGATGTGGCCGCTGGCGTACATGCCGGCACGTGCCGCGCTGTCGTCTGGCAGTGACACATATACCAGCGCCCGGCTGGTGTTGCTGTCCAGCGTAGGCGAAATCTTCCGCACTTTGCCGGTGATGGCTTTGCCGTCGGGCAGTGTGAGTGTGGCCGGTTGCGCCACGGCGAGCTGACCGAGTTGGCGGGCATCCAGTTCCGCCTGCCATTCAATGCGGTTCTGTCGAGTCATGCGGAACAGTTCACTGCCCACCGACACCACATTGCCCAGCAAAGCGGTGCGCGAGGTGATCACGCCGTCATCCACCGCCACAATCCGGGTTTGCTGCAATTCGATCGCAATGCTTTTGAGCGCAGCCTGCGCTGCGGCCAGATCCGCTTTCGCGGTGATGGCCTTGATGCGATACGACTCCAGATCCTGATCGGACATGGCGCCGCTGTTACCAATGTGGATAGCGCGACGGGCATCGGCTTCCGCCAGTTGCAAGCTGGCCTTGGCCTGCTCCACTGCTGCTTCCTGTTTTGTATTCTCTGCCAGCAGACTGTCCTGTGACAGTGTGGCGAGCAATTGGCCCTTGCGAACTTCATCGCCAACATCGACCAGAATATCGGTAATGCGCAAGCCGCCGGTTTCGGCGCTGATGACCGCCTGCTGCCAGGGTGCGAGCACGCCATTGGCGGTCAACGTGCGTGGCCATTCGCGTAATTCAGGTTGTGCCACGGAAACGGTGAGGCTGGTCGCTTTCGGTGTTTGTGTTGATTCGTTTGCTTTGCTTGGGCCGCAGGCGCTCAACAAAGTGCCGGCGGTTGTCATCACCAGGATCGACAATACTGCGGTTAGCGATCTCACGATGCGTCTCCTTGTTCGGCGACGGTTGAATGGTTTGAGTTTGAATAGGTTGTACCGGATGTTGTATTGCCAGGTGCGGCAGTTGCGGTGCTGCTGTCCCAGCCACCGCCCAGCGCTTTGTACAACGCGATCCAGTAGCGGACGCGATTCTCACGCAGGCTGATCAGATTGATTTCCGCTGTCAGTGCGGAACGGCGCGCCGCCTCGCGATCAAGCAGGCTGCCGCCGCCAGCTTTCCACTGCCGGTCGATGGCGTTGAAATAATCCTGGTAGCGCGTAGCGGCTGTTACGCCATCCGCTTCGCGATGCGCAGCGGCATCCAAACGTACCAGCGCCTGCTCCACTTCGGTGACGGCGGTGCGCAGCGATTGCTTGTAGCTGGCCAGCGCTTCGTCGTAAGCGGCCTGGGATTTGGTGACCTGGGCTTTGCGTTGGCCGGCATCGAACAGCGGCAACGACAATGCAGGCCCCACTGACCAGAGCCGGGTGGAATCGCCTCCGGTCGAACTGACGGTCAAGGTGCCAGACAGGCTCAGGTTCGGCCAGCGATCCGCTTCCGCTACACCAATCTCGGCGCTGGTGGCAGCCAGTTCCCGTTCGCTGGACGCAAGATCCGCGCGCTGACGCAACAAGTCCGCGGGCACGGATTCCACTTTCATTTCACTGGGCTGGGGAAGTGGGGTGGTGGGATTCGCCAGTGTCTGGCGCACGTCGGTTTCCGGCATGCCGGTGAGTTCCACCAGGCTCTTCACCAACAGATCGCACTGGCTGCGCTGCTCGATCAGGCTGGAGGCGCTGCTGGCAGCGCTGGCTTCTGCCAGTGCCACATCTGCCGGTGCGGTAAAACCGGCGTTACGGCTGACGCGAGTAAGCCGCAGGGTTTCCTGTTGTGAATCCGCCTGTTGCCGATAGGCCTCCACCAGCAACTCGCAACCCCGGTACTGCACATAGTTGTCCGCCACTTCCGCTGCCAGCGAGATGCGGGCGTCGTACCAGTCGTCCACCCGGGCTTCGACGCGGGCCTGCGCCGCTTCACTGGTGCGGCGCTGCTTGCCGAACAGGTCCAGTTCCCAGGCAGCATCTAATGAGCCGCTGCTGGTGTTAGCGACGCCGACGCTGCCTTGCTGTTGGTTGCCACGCGTATAACCGGCACGGCCGGTCAGGCTGGGCCAGAGCGTGGCGTTGCTGATGTCGAGATTGGCCCGGGCCTGGGTAATGCGCGCTACGGCTTGTTCCAGGCTGGGGCTGCCGGATTCCGCCTGATTTAACAGGGTGTTGAGAGCGGGATCCTGAAACTGTTGCCACCATTCCAGCAGGTTGGACTGACTGCCGTCATGGGGCCGGGGAGCTTGCCATTGCGCGGCCTGCGTAAGGTCAGGCGCTTTGTAATCGGGGCCCACCATGCAGCCGCTGAGTGCCACGATCAGGGCCGGGACCAAGGTCTGCATCAGGCTGCGAATGCGGGAAAAGGGGGTTGGCTTCATCCAAACTTCTCAAATACGTTTTTCGACAGGATATAGGGTAGGCAATGTGGGTGTTGGCGAGAGTAAAGGAAGGGTTAAGTTAAGTAAAAGTCCGGTTTTGCCAAGTGACGCAGCAGCGTGAGGCGGCAATACTGTGACCAGGTAAATCCCTAGATTGTTTCGTTATGACAAGTTCGCTATGACCAAAGTTTTATTGATCGACGACGATGCCGAACTGACTTCCATGCTGACCCAGTATCTGGAGCGGGAAGGTTTTTTTGCCACGGCCGTGCACGACGGTGAAAAAGGCGAAGAACAAGCCCTGTCAGGCAGTTACGACATCGTGGTGTTGGACGTGATGCTGCCGCTGATGTCCGGTATCGAGGTGCTGCGTCGCATCCGCGACAAAAGCCAGGTGCCGGTGCTGCTGCTGACCGCGCGGGGCGACAATGTGGATCGCATTGCCGGGTTGAATCTGGGCGCCGACGATTATGTGCCCAAGCCCTGTTCCCCCGGTGAATTGGTGGCGCGGCTGCGCGCCATCCTGCGGCGGACGCAAATATCCTCTGGCAGCTCGGCAACGCCGTCCCTGGTTGAAGTCGGCGCCTTGAAAATCTGGCCCGGAAAACGTCAGGTGGAATGGCAGGGCACGCCGCTGGAATTGACGGGCACTGAATTCAATTTGCTGGAAGCGCTGGCGCGGCAAGCGGGCCAGTTGGTTACCAAGCAGGATTTGTCCCTCAATGCGTTGGGCCGTCCGCTGACGCGATTCGATCGCCGCATCGATGTGCATATCAGCAGTATCCGTCAAAAATTGGGGCTGCGGCCGGATGGCCAGGCCTGGATTCAGAGTGTGCGCGGTCAGGGTTACCAGTTGGTGAGTGAATGAGAACAAGCCGCCTGTTCTGGAAATTGTTTATCGCGTTTTGGTTAGCCACAACGTCGACGTTTCTGCTGGCGGTCACCGTGTTTTTTGTGAGTGGCAAGCGCGCGGAATTCGATCGGGCATTTCGTGCCGGTGAATTGATGGAGGTCGCGGCGAATCTGTTGCAGACCGAAGGCACCCATCCTGTCATTCGCCTGCTGCAGGAAAGGCCCATCGAGCGGGTGGGTGAAATTGGTTTGTATGATGAACAGGGCCAATTGTTGGGTGGAAGAGCAGTGCCGTCGCCAGCCGCAACCGAGCTCTGGGTGCAGGGTGCAGCGGGCCAGCGTTATCGACTGGCCAGCGCCGGTATCGCGCACACGCAATCCAATCCCAAGCCCGATTACGTGGTGGCGCTCAGCAGCGGCACCGTGGTCAGCATTATTTTCAGCGCCATCCTGGCCTGGTATTTGTCGCGCCCATTACTGATATTGAGTCAGGCCTTGCGCCAGGCTGGCCAGGGCGATCTGGCCACGCGGGTCAGGCCATTGATGGGACTTCGGCGCGATGAAATCACCGACCTGGGCCAGGATTTCGATCGCATGGCCACGCAACTGCAGCAGTTGATGCAAGCGCAACAGCGTCTGCTGCATGATGTTTCCCACGAATTGCGTTCACCGTTGACACGCTTGCAGGTTGCAATTGGTTTGCTGCGGCAATCATCGGATCAGGATGGCGACATGCTGCAACGCATCGAACGGGAATCAGAACGGCTGGATCATCTGATCGAGGAACTGCTCACATTGTCCCGCCTGGAAGCCGGTAACAGCGGCGTGCTGGGTGACAAGGTGGATCTGATTGAGCTGCTGGCGGTGATTGTTGAGGATGCCAATTTCGAAGCCGTGAATCGCGGCTGTTCAGTGAGTTTGCAGGCGCAGGGTGAATTCGTCGCCCAGGTTGATGGCGAGATGCTGTATCGCGCATTGGAAAACGTGATTCGCAACGCGGTTAAATACACGCGGCCTGGCAGCACGGTGTTTGTGACGGCAGCGGTCAGCGAGGGCAATGATCACCTGCGTATTCGGGTGCAGGACCAAGGCCCCGGTATTCCCATCGATATGCTCGACCGGATTTTTGACCCTTTCACACGGGTTGAAAGCAGTCCCGCCGAAAAAGGGTTTGGCCTGGGGCTGGCGATTTCCAAGCGCGCGCTGGAAATGCACGGCGGCCGGATCAGCCCCAGCATTGCACCGGACGGTGGCCTCATCATGGAAATATTCATTCCGTCCAGACTTGCATAAACGCCTGGACGGCCTTGCCGAACTTTCCTCAGCGATTACACCCGATCATTTCCAGCAACGACACCCGTTTGCGCCCAATGTAGTTGCAATCCATGTTGCCCCACTGATCCTTGTTGGACGGAAAGATGGTCTCGTCGAGGAATTTTTTCAGGCGCTCGGCAGAATTGAAATGGAATGAGCCAAGGTTGGGATCAAAGAACGCCAGATCATCGGCATTGGAAAGATCCAGCGCGGTGGCGTGGTTGAAACCGCGCGTACCCAATAGCCGATAAGGGCCGCCTTCCGAATAGGATTGCGCGAACCAGCTTCCCACGCCGTTGGTAACCATGTTGATCGATGTCATCGGCTTCTGTGCGGTTTTGAAGCCTTTTTTCTCCAGCCAGGCTTTTGCCTTCTGCAGCTGCGTTTCCGGATTGGTGAAATCTTTCTGCATATCGATTGCCGGTTGAATCGCATCCACCTTCACCGTGCCACCCAGCCCGAGAATCGTGTCCATGTAATCCTTGCCGCTAGCCCGCGCATCTAGCCAATGCAGACTGAGCGCGCAGCAAATCCCGCCCGGAACACCATTCGCGTCCAGAATCGCATAGGCCTCGCCGGCCGGAGTCTGGGTAAAGAGTTTGATGTAGGTAACCAGCGGGACCGCTTTGAGACGAATGTTCGCAATGATTTGTCGGGTTTTGGCGATGTCATCCGGGCTCGGCATATGAATGTCTCCTTTACGAAAGATGAAGTCAGGAAGAAAACGGCGTGTTCAGTTGGAGAGCATCCTGCTCCATCGTCCGACTGCGGTCCTGCTGCGGATGGTCAATTATCAATATAGATCATTAAGGTAAAAGCAGTTTGCTGGTTGGGTATGAGCTTTTGTGTCTTATTTGTCTATTTTGGGAATCAATATGTTGCATGGCGCCTTCTGATGCTGCACGCAAAAGAAGGAACCCTGAACCGAATAGCGCGTTTGCCTATGTGGCAGAAATGTTTCACATGGAAAAGGCAATGCGCACACACGGGAAACACCGAAGCATAACCATTAGCCGCAACATCGCCGTGGTTGGGGGGCTGCTGATTGTTATTCTGATCGGTGTTCGCCTGGCGCTACCGTACTGGGTCAAGGATTACGTCAACGACAAGCTCCAGCAGATGGATAGCTACGTTGGACATGTGGAGCGCATTCATATCGCCCTGTGGCGCGGCGCCTATACGATCAACGATATCGTCATCGAGAAGAAATCCGCGCAAGGCAATGAAAGCTTCTTTTCCGCGGACCAGCTTCAACTGGCAGTGCAGTGGCGGGCGCTTTTTCGCGGCTCCGTTGTAGGCACCGCCCGTTTTAATGGCGCGGAGCTGAATCTTATCCAGAGCGAAAACAAGGCCGAGCGCCAATTGGGTAATGAAAATAACTGGAACAAAACCCTGTCGGACCTGTTCCCCTTCACGTTTAACGAGATCACTGTGGTGGACGGTATAGTCCGCTTTCGCGCCCCAGGCATTTCCCGCAAGGAAGCGCTGGTGGTGCACAGTGTCGACTTCTCGTTGCGCAATCTGACCAATGTGTTCGAAGCGGATCAGATCGCGTACGCCAATTTTGATCTGGAGGGCATTCTACTCGGCGACGGCACACTCAATGTCGATGGCAAGCTGGATCCTTATGCTGAAGACCCCACCTTCGAAGTGGAGGCTGAATTGCAAAAAGTGCAGTTGCCGGAATTGAATCCCTGGCTGGAGACGTACGCCGGTGTCAATGCCAAGAAAGGGACCTTCGCGATCTATACAGAGTTCGCAGCAGCCAAAGGCAAATTCAAGGGGTATGCCAAGCCGATAGCCACAGACATTGACGTAACGGCACCCAAAGAAGACAAGGATAATATTTTCCGTAAGGCCTGGGCCGGCTTGGTGGAACTGGCGGCCAAGATTTTCAGAAATCAGTCCAAGGACCAGTTGGCGACCCGGATACCGATCAGCGGTGATATCGACGATCCCAATCCTGATGTGTTGCGAACGATCCTGAACATTCTGCGCAATGCGTTTGTGAGTGCGTTTTCAAGTTCGCTGGAACACAGCGTCAATCTGCGGGATCTGGAAAAAGAAGCGGGCTCCGATAAAGACAACAGCGAAGATGAAGACGAGCAGAAAGATAAAGACAAGAAAAATTAGTATCGATCAGTTGCGTCGCAGGCCCGCTGCGACGCAATAGCGTTATCACCCCAACCATGTAGACAATTCCACATCCCCACCAAAGGGCGTAGACAGATAGCCTTGCGCTGGATCACGTACTCGCGCCAGATAGTCAGGACTATGATCTGCATTGTCCGCGATGATCAGAGTGCCTGGCCTGAACCGGCTTTCCAGCAATTCCAGAATATCGGGATACAACGCTTTGGCACCATCGAGCAGCAGCACATCGACGGTTTCCGGTAAATCGTGACGCAGCGTCTGCAGCGCATCGCCTTCACGGATTTCCACCAGATCCAGTACGCCACCGGCTTTCAGGTTCTCCCGCGCCCGTGTCACCTTGGAGGACTCAAATTCGGTGGTGATCAACCGGCCACCGCCGTTATCCCGTAACGCTGCCGCCAAGTACAATGTGGAAATACCGAAGGAGGTTCCAAATTCCACAATAGTCTGCGCACGACTGCTACGCGCCAGCATATAGAGCAGCACACCGGTTTCCCGCGATACTGGCAGTGGAAAGTCGCGTAATTGTCCATACACATCGATGTAGTCTGTTCTGCTACGCATGATGCGTTTCTGCTCTTCTGCGGAGAGAGTCGATACATATTGTTGAAATGCCGGCGCGACCGCATCGGCCTCGGCGAACAGGCGGTCCAGCAGTGGCGCTAGCGGAGCAGTGGTAAGCGTTGTCATACAAGTTTCATCCATTCAAGTCATTCAATCAGTGTCATTTCATCAATGTTGTTGCAACAGTTCGGTCGGAACTGAACTTTAAAAAGCGGAACTTTAAAAAGCTGAATTTTTAAAAAGTTGAGTGCGTTCTGTTGCCGGAATAGAATGCGACGAATTCGTCAGGTTTTCTATTCGCGTTGTGCATCGTTATGGCCGAAGACAAAAAATCCCCGATTTCCTCGAGAAAAAAGCCTCAACAGGCGCGTTCGAATGAGCTGGTCGCCACGATCCTGGAAGCGGCTGTTCAGTTTTTGGCGAAGGAGGGCGCCCGTCGTTTTACGAC
>DATLII010000392.1:0-12022 GCA_035539495.1 Dongiaceae bacterium | reverse complement strand
GAGCAGTGGCACTGAAGTTATCCGCCACTTCGAAAGTCATCTGGACGCCCAGCTTACTGATGGCGGAGGTGCTGTAGTTATCAGAGATGCCATAGAAAGGCTCTTCGATATCGTCACCGTCGTTCTGAGCCACACCAGCTGACATGAAGCCGTTGATCTTCAACCGCTCCTGCATTTCCTGGATCCGCGTTCGGTCTTCCTTCACCGCCGCCCGGGTTCCCTTCAGGGTGTTGTTCAATCGGGTTATTTGCTTTTCTTGTTCCGCAATCCTCTTCTCCAGCTGGTCAATGGTGGCGGCAGCCAACACGTGTGCGCTGGAAAAGCAGAGAGTTAAAGGGAACAAGGCTAAGGTGAATTTCTTCTTAACCATTGATGTTTCCTTTTGTTTTTGTGAGCGAATCCCCGCCATTACCTTTGGTTGCCGGCAGCGAGCAAAGCAATGGCACCTAGTAGACCTCTGCTGTCTACGCCAAAGTCTAGGTCAAATTATTACAACATCCAAAAAATTTACTCAAAATAGTTCCACAACCTGCTGATTTTTTTTGCAATTAGTCCTAAAAGATTATTTTTTGAACGAGAATGACCAGTCAATTGCAAGGCGAGACTGGCGCGGGAGAGATTAAAAAAGACAAAAACAGGGGACAAAAAAAGGCCCGCTTGGGAGGCGGGCTAAGGGAATGCCCGATGAGGTCCGGGCGAGAAAGTACGCTTACTTAAACAACACCTGAATGGTCGGCACAACCAAATTCGAGGGGAAGCCAGCCAAGCTGAAGCTTCCACTGGGCAAGAAAACATCTGTCCAGCATGAAATGAAGATTACCGGCATTTTTTAGAATAAACATACTAAAAGACTGTAAGAAAATTCAGTACTCTCAACGATTTAGCGCCAGATGTATACTTTTTGTCCTTTATAGGACTATCGCTTTTGAATCGCGCCCATACTGCTCGGGCCGCTAACTCTTTCAAAGCACATCAGATTTCGCCTGTTGCCCCCAATCGAGCACGGTGAACTGACGATCCTCAATCGAAATTGTCAGGATAGAACCATTGGCAGGCTGATAATGCACGAGAGACGAGCACCCGCTAGCAACTCCCGCTACCAGATTGAGTACCATAAAGTGGGTGAACACGACGGTAGGGGTTTGAAGGCTTTCAAGCCGCTGTAGAATCGCAGCCCGCCACTGCAACAGACGGGAATCCGCTTGGGACCAATCCAGGTTCCGCATTGACAACAACCACGCTAATCGGCCGTGCAGATCCAGATCGGGTGGTGCAGGAATTTCCCGAAATATGGGGTCGATAATGGGAACTGTACGCCAGGCATCAGCCAAGGGCGCTGCTGTTTGCAACGCCCGGGACAAAGGACTGGTCAGCAACGGCATGGGATCGCAGGCAAGCAACTGATCCCGCACTACGCCGGCTTGAGCCCAGCCATTTTCACTCAGACCAGGATCAGGATCGGTATCCCAGCTCGCTTTGGCTTCTCCGTGCCGCACCAAATGCACTTGTATCGCCATACTACTATCGCCATATGCGCGGGCTTGCTAACCGCTTCAAATGATCAGAACTGCCAGGTGAAGCTCGATTCAAACAAATAGGCTGTCGCGTCAGTTTCGATATCCAGTCCCGAGTAAGGGTTGTACAGAATGTTGGTGTAGGGATCCATGCTGTTGGCGTTGGTACTAGTGCCAGCAGGGATATCCGCATGGGCGTGGTAGTAACCGAACGCCAGGTCAATGTGCGAATTTTTACGCCAATCAAAGCCTACACCGACCGTAAACAGATCCGCATCGCCAATGGGCAACAACACATCCTGCTTGTCATCTGGAATGGAAGAATTACGGGGCTCGTAGCCGAAACGCAACACTACGTTATCGTTGTACTGGTGTTCGACGCCGAAAGCCAGGTTCCAGACGCTTTCGTAATGCCGGGGAATGGTCAACGTATCCGGCGTAGCGTAGTTCGGGGCCAGTGCAGCAGCAACAGCAGTGAACTCCTGCACCTGGTCATACTCGATTTTCAGGCCCTGCCAGACTTTCCAATCGGTCCATTTGGCATCGACATTCACTTTCCAGTCAGGTAGCACCCTGACACTGATGCCTGTGGAAAAATGTGCCGGCGTTTTCAGGTCAATAGTCGCATCGCCATGCTGCTCAGCCAGACCTGTTGGCAAACCCAGGAAAGAACTCAATCCGCCCAACTCACGGTTTATGGCGCCGAATACTGCCTGCCAGTCGTCTGAATAGGTCATGCGATAGGACCCTTTCATCCGATTGGTGGTTTCGGTTTCGTACATAAAGCCCCAGGTAAACCAGGGTGTCGGTTCCCATAAGGCGCCGAATGAAGCCGTCACGGAAAGTGGTGTCTCTACGTCTACTTCCAAAGTTACCGCTTGTTCAAACGGGCTAACGGACGCCTCGCAAAAAGTAAAGGCGCCTCCCAAACAGTCGCTCCCATTTTCCAACTGATCCAGAGCATTATTAACGACACCCAACAGGATGTGCTGAACCCGTAGATCGGTGTATGCCGAGATGCCCTGATAGGAGAAGTGCACACCAACACCAACGGACCATTCGTCATTCAGTTTGAAACCGATCGTGGGGGAAAAGTAAGTGAGCCGGGTCAAGGCCATTTCTTTGCCCATCAAGCTGCCTGGGTCATCGTCTTCACGCACATAGCCCGCAGCCATTGGAGCGTAGACCGCAGTACCTATGGTGTAGTCTTTCCCCGCTGGCCTATAAGCGGCGCCGCCGGTCGGTACGATGATCGCCGGTAACGGCCACTCTGTGCGGCCCTCCACGAAGGGGACTTTGACCATGATGTCGTCGGTTTCACTGACAGAGTTCTCAACAGGGTCCGTTTCACCCATGCCCCATTTGTCGATCTCCGCCTGAGCAAGCGGGTGGTAGTCACCGAATTCGGCCCGGAAGTTGAAGTAGGCAACCGCCACTTTGAACAGCCCTTCACGGCCCTGGACGCGGGTAAGGCCTGCGGGATTAAAGTGGATGGAGTCTACGCCAGGAGGATCTGCGGTAACCGCATTACCCAGCGCGAGTGCCTTTGGATTGCCAATGGTCAGGTTTTCGACCAGAGCGGCCTGCACACCACCCGCACCCAGCAACGCAAACGTGGCCATGGCCAGTCGCGCGGACAGCGGTGAAATGGTAGTTTTGAGGATTCCCTTGCCTGAGCCAATATATAAATGAAAAAAATTGCTGTTTAACAATGCCTTAGACTTCATATTGTCAATTTCTTGTATTTATTGGTTATTAAGTGCAGCGCAGATGGATCTCACCTGTTGCTGTAACTGGAAAGCGCTGAAAATGGAGACAAAAAATGATCTGTGTCCCAGTATAGCGTGACCAGGAAGTCTGAGAAAGGGGACAAATTTTACAAGTTGTATTGGTTTTTAGTGTAATCGGTTACTTTGGACATATTTGGACAGGTTTCACAGTAATCCCGACGCAAGCTCATGGCTTTGGATTAAACTTGTATAATTCGGTGCAAACGCTTCCCGGCCGAACTGGTTGAAAACGGATAGGTTTCCGCAGCGAAACCGCCAGACAACGGGCAGATCGATTTCGCAATGGCGGTTGATTTTTGGACATTCTGATGAAAGCAAACACTATCCAACACGGTTTCATTCGTCGTACGGCTCCCCTGCTCCTGGCTCTTCTTTTCGCTTCCACCGGTTACAGTTCGATTCAAACTGAAGTCCTCAAGCCCACTCGCCAGCAGGCTAATACTGCTGACATGGTGGTCGAGCGTCTGGAAGAACTGCATTACCGCAAATTTCCCTTGGACGACGCCCTGTCGGCCGAAGTGTTCGACCGTTACATCAAAGATCTGGATAGCAGCAAGAGTTACTTCCTGAAATCGGACATCGATGAATTCAACCGCTACCGCACCCAATTGGATGACGCGCTGCAAAAAGGCAATCTGCAGCCAGGCTTTGACATCTTCAATCGCTACCAGCAGCGTATTGCTGAACGGCTGGAATTTGCCATCAGTCTAGTGTCCGGCGGCATGGACAAATTCGATTTCGCCCAGAAAGAAACCCTGGAAACTGATCCGGAGAAAAGTAATTGGTCGGCCACCACCGCTGAGTCCAATGATCTGTGGCGCAAGCGGGTGAAGCACACCATCATCAATATGCGGCTGAATGGCAAAACCGACGCAGATATTCTGAAAACCCTGGAGCGCCGCTACCGCACCAACCTGAGCCGGGTGCAGCAGACCAACAGCGAAGATGCATTCCAGTTTTACATGAATGCGCTGACACAAACGTTCGATCCGCATACTCAATATTTCTCTCCCAAAGTGTCGGAGAATTTCAATATCAACATGAGCCTGCAGCTGGAAGGTATTGGCGCAGTACTGCAGAGCGAAGATGAATACACCAAGGTAGTGAGCCTGGTGCCCGGCGGACCTGCCGATCTGGGCAAAACACTGAAGGCAGCCGACCGCATTGTGGGTGTTGGCCAGGACAAAAACGATATCGTGGACGTCGTAGGCTGGCGTCTGGATGAAGTGGTGGATCGGATTCGCGGCAAGAAAGGCACCGTGGTGCACCTGGAAGTGATTCCTGCGGATGCCAAGAGCGATCATGAAACCCGCCTGGTCGCCATCACCCGCGACACCGTAAAACTGGAAGACCGCGCCGCACAGTCGGAAGTCATGGCAGTGGAAACCAACGGTAAAAAAGAGAAAGTCGGCATCATCAGTCTGCCGACGTTCTACGCGGATTTCCGTTGCCGTAAATCCGGCGATGAAGGTTGCCGCTCCACCACTTACGACGTGGCCAAGTTGATTCAGAAACTGCAGCAGCAAAAAATCGACGGTCTGGTGATCGACCTGCGCAACAACGGCGGTGGTTCGCTGGAAGAAGTGAACAATCTGCTGGGCCTGTTTATTGAATCCGGTCCCACTGTGCAGATTCGTGGCTCCAACGGCAGCGTGGAAGTAATGGCCGATCAGGATCCCCGCGTGCTGTATGACGGCCCGCTGGCTGTCGTGGTCAACCGTTTAAGTGCATCGGCCTCTGAAATTTTTGCCGGCGCTATCCAAGACTATCAGCGTGGCCTGATCGTGGGCGAACGCACGTTCGGCAAAGGCACCGTGCAGTCACTGCAGGAACTGGATCGCGGCCAGCTGAAAATCACAATGGCCAAGTTCTATCGCGTGTCAGGTGAGAGCAATCAGCACAAAGGCATCATCCCGGATATCGAATATCCCAGCCTGATCAATCACGATGAAATCGGCGAAAGCTCCCTGCCCCATGCGCTGCCGTCCGACAATATTCGTCCGGCCCGTTATGCCAAGCAACATAGCATCGACACCGTGCTGACCTATCTGCGCACCGCTCACGACCAACGCGCCGCGAAAGATCCTGAATTCCAGTATGTGCAGGATCAAGTAACCACGCTGGAAGCCATCCGCCAGAAAACGCTGGTGTCGCTCAACTGGGATCAGCGCCAGCAGGAAAACAAGGAGCTGGAACAACACCGCCTGACCATTGAGAACAAAAAGCGTGGCGCCATGGGCGAACCCCTGCTCAAATCGGCCAGCGAGCTGAAAGTACAGGATGAAGAGGAAGAAGAACTGGCAGCCGAAACCGCAGGCCGGGACAAGATCGAGGTGGATTACATCCTCAAGGAAACCGGCAAGATCCTGACCGACTACATCACCATCGCGCCCGACCACACCCAGGTGGCGTCGCACTGATGGCGTTTCGTCTTGATCCGCGCCTGCAACAGGACACGATTGAGTTGGGCGGTAGCGAGCAAGCCCTGTTACTGCTGTTGAACGACAGCCGCTACCCCTGGTTCGTGCTGGTGCCACGGCAGGAGGGTGCCAGCGAATGGTTCGATCTGCCGGAATCCCTGCAAATAGAATTGCACCGGCAATCGGTGCAACTGGGCGCGGCTATCCGCGAACACTTTCATTGCGACAAAATCAACATCGCCGCCTTGGGCAACATCGTGCGGCAGATGCATCTTCATGTTGTCGGCCGTCGGGTGGGCGACCCCGCCTGGCCGGGACCGGTCTGGGGGCATTCCGCTGCAGTCCCTTATGATCCAACGGCGCTGGAAGAACTGAAATCGATCTTACGGAAAATGACGGAGCTGCCCTTTACGCTACAATAAGGACCGCCACCATAGAACAAGGATGTGAGATACAACCCACATGGAACGCCATCCAACCTGCCCGTTATTTCACTTCCTGCAGCCCCTCTGCCTGTTGATACTGCTGCTCGTTGCACAATCGCTGCGTGCAGACACGGTGGCAATTACCGATCGCGAAGGCTTCTACAATCTCTCTGCTCATCTGGAAATTCTGCAGGACGATTCGCGTTTGCTGCGGGTCAGCGATCTAATCAAGCCGAATGCTCGTCACAACTGGTTTACCCAAGCAGGCACCACACCCAATTTCGGCTACAACAATACTGTCTACTGGTTTCGTGTGAACGTGGTGAACGAGCATGAAAGCAAGTCCGAATGGCTGCTGAATGTCGATTACCCCATGCACGATTATCTGGACATCTATTATGTCCGCCAAAACCAGATCGTGAAGGCGTACCACGTGGGGGATCGCCTGCCCCACTCCCACCGCCCGATCGATCATCGCAATTTTGTTTTCCCGATTGCAATCCCGGTGGATTCCAGCGTCGATATCTATGTGCGGCTGGAATCAGAAGGCAGCATGAAAATGCCGTTGTATTTGTGGGAAGAGGCGCGTTTCATCAAAGCCGACCAACAGTTCATGATGGGCCAGGGCATCTATGTGGGCGCCATGGCGGTGATGTTCTTTTACAACCTGTTCCTGTTTTTCCTGGTGCGCAACCGTGCCTACCTGATGTACATCCTGTACATCTTTTTTCAGGGCACCGCGTTTACCATTTCCCGCGGTTTTGGTTTCCAATATCTCTGGCCGAACTGGACCAACTGGAATCAGATCTCGATCATTTTTTTCCTGGGCGGCACTATCCTGTTCGCCATCCTGTTTTCGATCCACTTCCTCGACAGTCGTCGTTACACGCCCCGTTACCACTACGCTATGGTGCTCGGCGCTTGTTATGGGCTGTTCGTAATGCTGGGTGGATTCGCATTCGACTATAAATACATGGTGAAGATCGCCGTTTACGGTTTGGTGCTGGCCATGGCGATCAACCTGACCGCCGGCATTCTTACCTGGCGTCAGGGCGCGCACGTTGCGCGGTTCTACACATTGGCCTGGTTCACGGCGATATCCGGTTTCATCTTGCTGGCGCTAAATTACACTGGTCTGGCACCCAGCAATTTTCTCACCGAGCATGCGGCGCAAATCGGTTCGGCCATTGAAGTGGTACTGCTGTCGATGGCGTTCGGCAGCTTCTACAACGAAGAGCGCAAGGAAAAGTTCAAGGCGCAATCGCAGTTGTTGGAAAAAATGCGCGAGGCATACAAGGCTCAAGCTGCCAGCACAGCAAAAAGCGAATTCCTGGCCAAAATGAGCCACGAGATTCGCACCCCCATGAACGGCGTTATCGGCATCGCGGAGCTGCTGAAAGACACACCGCTGAACAAGGAACAGCGCCGTTACGTGGACACCATTTCCAATTCCGGCAATGCGCTGCTGCATTTGATCAATGACATTCTCGATCTGTCGAAAATCGAAGCCAAGCGCATGGAGCTGGAACGCATTCCGTTCAACCCGCACGATCTGCTTGAAGAATGCATGGCGGTGTTTCAGGGCAAGGAGCTATCCAGCAACCTGAGTTTCTATACGCGTATCGCCAAGGACATTCCGTCCGTGTTGATCGGCGATCCCACCCGATTGCGGCAGATACTGCTCAATCTGATGAGCAACGCAGTGAAATTCACCAACCACGGCAGTATCGGCATCATCGCCAGCATCGAGAAAATCGAAGACAACCGCGCCTACATCGGCTTCCAGGTGAAAGATACAGGCATCGGCATTTCGCGCGAAATTGCGGAAACGCTGTTCAAGCCTTTCACCCAGGCCGACAGTTCCACCACCCGTCGCTACGGCGGCACTGGATTGGGCTTGTCGATCTGTCGGGAACTGGTGCACATGATGAACGGGGAAATCGGTGTCGACAGCGAACCCAACAAAGGCTCGAATTTCTGGTTCACCTGCCGGTTTGAAGTAGGCAAGCTGGTGGAAGCGGCGCAAGCGCAAGCATTGCCACGGCCCACTGCAACCCCCGTGGAAAACAGTGTGGAACAATTGCATCTACATGTACTGGTGGCGGAAGACAACGATGTTAACCGGGTTGTAATCAAAGGATTGCTGACCAAACTGGGTGCCAGCATCGATTTTGCCGTCAATGGTCACGAAGCAGTGACGCTCTATCGGCAGAATCACGCCCATTACCATGTTGTATTGATGGACTGCGAGATGCCGGAAATGGACGGCTATGAAGCCACTCGCCAGATCCGCGCCATCGAATTTGAGCAGGGCTTGTCACACATGCCGATTCTGGCGGTTACCGCACATGCCATAGGGGAATCACGGGATCTCTGTCTGCTGGCAGGCATGGATGAATACATCACCAAGCCGATCCGGTTGGAGGCATTGCGGCAGCGCCTGCAACAGTACAGCGTTCCGAAACATCAGGTGGCTTGACCTGTACCGCATGACGCAGGGAAAAAACCATCAAACCGTTGCAACAATTCAATCAATGCAGCGGTATCCAACGATAATTCCTTGAAGGCTTCCTCCGCCATGATTGCAATGGAGCAAACCTCCGGCAGGGCATGATCCGCGGCGAGAATAGCCCTAAAACGCGCAATGAAAATCCACTGCAACCACTGATTGAATGTCATCGTGTCGAAACAGAACGGCAGCTGGCTTTCGAAAGCAGCGGGCAGCGGGGCCACGTTTTCCCATAGTCCTAAACGACGCATTTCTGTTTCAATTTCCTGCAACAAAGCCTGCATGGCGCGGCGGTCTGCCATGATATGGAACCTCTAGTGGCGAACAAGCGCGTAAATGATACACTGCCCCTCACTCTTCACCCCACAATGTTAGTCATATGAGGGCATGCATGAAAAAGTTTCCCGTCAAAAAAGCCCTGGTATTGGCGCTGGCTTTGGTGTCGGCACCGGCAGTCCAGGCTGAAGTGGTTACCCTGAAACGCACCTATGAATTGGCTCAGAAAAACGATCCTCAGTGGTCCGCGATACGCAATCAGTATGAAGCTAGTCGCCAGCAACTCGATCAAAGCCGGGCCGGCTTGCTGCCCCAAGTGAACCTGCGTGGTGACTATAGCCACAATGATCTGGATGCCGAAGGTGTCGGCACCGACAGCTACGCCAGCGACGGCTATACCGCCAGTGTAGTGCAGCCACTGTTCCGGCTGGAGAACTGGCATACATGGCAGCGCGGGAAAGCGCTGGACAGCCAATATGTGGCTGATTTCCAGACCAATCAGGAAAGCTTCTATCTGCGCGTGGTGACACTGTATTTCGACGTGCTGCGTACCAAGGCCAACCTGTCGTTCCGCAAATCGGAAGAACAAGCCATCTCCCGCCAGTTGGAACAAAGCAAACAGCGCTTCGATGTGGGCCTGGTAGCCATCACCGATGTGCATGAAGCGCAGGCCGCTTACGACACCGCCGTGTCCGCGCGCATTTCTGCTGAAGCCGAGCTGTTCGTATCGCTGCGCGCACTGGAAACGCTGACTGGTGAGCATATCGATGACGTGGCGGACCTGAACGAAACTCTGCCCATCGTACCGCCACAGCCCCAGGACATGAACCAGTGGGTGGAGACCTCTCTGGAAAACAACGCTGGCTTGCACTCAGCCCATCAGGCAGCGCTGGCAGCGGAAGAAGATTACAAAGTCAAACGTGCTGGCCATGCTCCGACGCTGGATCTGGTAGGCTCTCACAACAACCAGTCAACCGGCGCACCCGCGTCTTACACGACACCCGGTATTGATACGCCGGACACCACTACTAACACCATCGCACTGCAGCTGGAAATTCCGATCTATAGCGGCGGCCTGACCAGTGCTCGCCAGCGGGAAAGCAAATACCAGTCTCTGGCGGCCACCGATAACGAACATTTGACCCGGCGCCAGGTGATTCAGGACGCCACCAACTACTACCAGCTGGTTGTGACCAACGTCGCCCAGGTGAACGCCCGCAAGCAAAGCTCGCTTTCCGCACAGGTTGCATTGGATGCTACTCAGGCAGGTTATGAAGCAGGCACCCGAACCATCGTTGACGTACTGACCGTGCAGCGCAACCTGTTCCAGGCGCAGCGGGATTACATCAACGCGCGCTTCGACTACGTGCAGAATTCTCTGCGCTTGAAGCAAGTGGCCGGCAGACTGACCGAGCAGGAATTGTTGGCGTTAGAACAGTGGGTGAAAGCGCCCTGATCCGGCGCTGCAAACCCATAAAAAAACGGCTCCCTTCGGAGCCGTTTTTGTTTGTTGCGAGCGAATAGAATTCACACAGACGACAAGCCAACATCAATCAACGCCGATTGCGCTTGGTACCCCAGATCAACAGATCCTGATAACCCGTCGGCAGCAGACGCTGCACCGAATCGATCACATGGGCATCGAGCCCGATCAACACTCGCGGCTTGTTTTTGCGCACGCCAGCCAAAATCGTCTGAGCCGCTTCCGCAGGCGTAGTACGCGCCGCAGCATCGAATGCCCTCACCAGGCCCTGCTGCGAGCTGGGCCCGTACTTGCCAACATCGCCGCCCATGCGGCCACTGCGCACGATATTGGTTTTGATGCCACCCGGATGCACGCAAGTCACCTTGACCGGATACCCCTCGATGGCCATTTCTTCCCGCAGAGATTCGGTAAAACCGCGCACGGCAAATTTCGCTGCATTGTAAGCGCTCTGCGTGGGCACACCGACAATCCCAAACACGCTGGACACGTTGACAACGTGGCCGTCACCCGATTGTTTCAAATACTGCAGAAACGCCTTGGTGCCGTACACCACGCCCCAGAAATTAATGTCCATCAGCCATTCGAAGTCGGAGTAACTCATGGACTCGATGGTTTCCGTTAGCGCCACACCTGCGTTGTTGAAAATCAGATTGACTTTACCCAATGCCGCCACGACAGCGTCTGCCCAGGCATATACTGCATCTCGGCTGGCAACGTCCAATGCCTGGGAATGCACCCGCACGCCACTGGCACTTACCTGACGCACCGTGTCCTGCAGACCCACCTGGTTCACATCCGACAAGGCCAGATCACAACCCGCCTTTGCTAACTCCAACGCCAGCGCCTGACCAATACCGGAACCAGCGCCGGTAATGGCAGCCACTTTTCCCCTGAACTGTTTCATGCCCTCAACCCCACGACAGAAATTGTGCGAATCGCTTGCGTCAGCATAGCCCGACGGCAGAATCCGCAGCAACCAATCGTCGGCGCTGTAACTGAATTCTGTGTCGCAATAAAAAAGGGAACGGCGTTACCACCGTTCCCTTTTTTTAACACGTAATCTGGATAAGAGATTACTTGTCGGCGTTCAGCTGCTGCTTGATCAGGTCGCCGATGGTTTTCGGTGCAGAGGCTTCGGAAGCCTGGTTCACCGATTTCATCGCTTCCTTCTCGTCCGCTACGTCTTTCGCTTTCACCGACAGGTTGATAGTGCGGTTTTTGCGATCGACGCTGATGATGCGGGCTTCCACTTCGTCGCCTTCTTTCAGGTGAACGCGAGCATCTTCCACGCGGTCACGGCTGATTTCAGAGGCTTTCAGAGTAGCTTCCACGCCATCGGTCAGTTCAACAACAGCGGCTTTGGCGTCAACGGATTTAACCTTGCCTTTGACCACAGTGCCTTTGTCGTTTTCCTGCACGTATTGTGCGAACGGATCCTGCTCCAGCTGTTTAACGCCCAGGGAGATGCGCTCACGCTCGGGGTCCACAGACAGGATGACGGTTTCGATCTCGTCACCTTTCTTGTAGTTGCGAACGGCTTCTTCGCCCGGCAGATCCCAGCTGATGTCAGACAGGTGAACCAGACCGTCGATGCCGCCATCC
>DATLII010000391.1:0-3748 GCA_035539495.1 Dongiaceae bacterium | reverse complement strand
GTTGGTGACATCCCTTATGCAGCGTTTTGGTGGCGGCCATCCGTTCGGGTCGCTGCGCAGCATGTTGGTCTTCGTCGCTGCGGGTGTGGCCGGCTGCGCACTGGCTGCTCTGGTGGCAGCGCTGACCCTGCTGAACCAGTCCCAGGATTGGTCGTTCGCTCTGCAGTTTTTTACGACCTGGTGGTTGGGCGATCTGACCGCCATCCTGGTTCTGACGCCGCTATTGCTGGCCTGGTCCGATCTGGTGGAGCAGCCTCGCAGCAATCAGCAGCGCATGCATCTGTTTGTGTTTCTGGCGTTGTTCGTGCTCGGTCTGAATTTGTTCTTCGCACCGCCGGAGCAATTCGGTTTGCGCGCCCCTATCTTCTTTTTGTTATTACCGATGCTGGTTTGGGGCGCGGTTTCGTTTCGTCCGCCCGAGATCAGTCTGATCCTGTTTGTGTTCGCCGGTTTCACTTTGTACCGCACATTGAATGGCGCAGGCGTTTATGTGGGATCGGATCTGCAATTGTCGCTGCTGCAACTGCAGTCAATGGTGTGTGTGGTGGCGGCCAGCCTGCATGCGATGAATGCCACGATGCAGGAACGCTATCGCTTGAATCGGCACCTGCAGCACAGCAACGAGGAGTTAGAGCAGACCGTGCGCGAACGGATGCTTGCGCTGGAACAGGCCAACCGCCATCTGCAGGAACGGGTGCAGCAACAGAGCCGCAGCGAAAAGCGTCTGCAGGAAAGCGAGGATCGTCTGCAACTGATCACCCAGGCCACCACTGACGGTATCTGGGACTGGGAGCCGGCGCGGCGCCATTTCCGCTATTCCACCCGTTTTAAATCCCTGCTGGGCTACGATCAGTTCGATGTGCTGCCGAATTCGCTGCGATTTTGGTTGCGACGGGTGCCGGCGGAAGATCGGGTTGGTTTACTGCGCGCGTGTCGTGATCACCTGCAACGACGCACCCCACTGAATGCCCGTTTCCGTTTGCGCAACAAAGCCGGCCGTTTGCGTTGGTATCGAGTGCTGGGCCAGGCCACCTGGAATGAGCGTGGTGAAACGCTGCTGTTGGCGGGCTCCATTTCCGATGTGGATACGGAGCAATCGGCCCACGATATTTTGCTGAGCGAAAAACGTTTGCTGGAGCGCATGACCAGCGGCGCCCGCGTCGGTGAAGTGTTGCAACTGGCGGCGGAATTATTGTGCGTGCGTTTCCGCGACGGTGGTTGTGCCATTCTGCTGCTGGATGAAAGTGATGTGAACACGGTGCTGGCGGCGCAAGTCGGCGTATCGTCACCGTTAGTGGAATTCATGGCGGGCATTAAAGTGGGGCCGCGTGCCGTGGGTGCGGCAGCGGCCATCTATTTCAACACGCAGCTGGTGGTGGATGATATTCAGCAGTATGCGGATTGGCGTCCGTATTTGGGATTGTTGCGCCACACCGGATTGCAGGCCTGCTGGGCGCATCCGATCCGCAACCGTCACGGCAGTGTGTTGGGTGCTATCGCGCTACATTTCACCTTTCGCTGTTTTCCATCGATCGAGGAAGGGGAATATCTGGATCGCGTATCGCGGCTGGTGGGTATCGCGGTGGAACAGGATGCCACTCGCACCGTGTTGCAGAACAGTGAGCAGCGTTATCGCGAACTGTACCATAGCAATCCCGCCATGTTTTTCTCGCTGGATGGCAGCAGCGTGATCCGCTCGGTCAATCAATTCGGCGCCGAGCATCTGGGGTATTCGCCCGCGGAGTTGGTGGGAAAGGATTACAACGTACTGATCGAGGAATTCAGCCGCGATAGTTTGCGCGAAGCGCTGCGTCAGGCCATTGAGTCGCCGGGCAAGGTGCAGGTATTTGAGGCACGCAAACAATGCGCAGATGGCCGCTGGTTGTGGGTGCGGGATTCTCTGCGCTCGATGGGAACACAGCAAGGCCGCACCGAGGTACTGGTCGTGGCCGAAGATATCACCGACATTCGCGAATTGTCGGATCGGCTGGCGTATCAGGCGGCGCATGATCCGCTGACCGGGCTGATCAATCGTCGCAAGTTCGAGGCGGAGCTGGTCAGTGCAATTTATGAGGCCAATTCGCGCAATTTATCCCACGCGCTCTGCTATCTGGATCTGGATTTGTTCAAGGTGATCAACGATACCTGCGGCCACGCAGCGGGCGACGAGTTGTTGCGGCAATTGGGTCGGTTGCTGGAAGACGCCGTGGCGGGACAGGGTTTGATCGCGCGTCTGGGTGGCGATGAATTTGGTCTGCTGATTCGCGACTGCGAAATGGAAGCGGTATTGCAGTTGGCCGCGAATGTGCGCGATAGCATCGCCGAGCATCAGTTCGTGTGGGAGCGGCGGCCCTATCATGTAGGCGTGAGTATTGGTGTGGTGCGGATTGGCCAGGAAACCTCGAACCTCACAACGTTGATGAGCGCGGCGGACTCCGCCTGCTATGCCGCAAAAGAAGGGGGTCGCAATCGTATTCACGTGTATCGCCAGGACGATAAAGAACTGGAGCAGCGGCGTGGGGAAATGCAGTGGGTTACGCGGATTCCCCGTGGCATTCGTGAAAACCGTTTCGCGCTGGCGGTGCAGGAAATTTACGCAACGAGTACTACGCTCGGGCAGGAGCGGCATGTGGAATTGCTATTGCGTTATCGCCGCCAGGACGGGCAGTGGATCGCACCGGGAATGTTCCTGCCCGCGGCGGAGCGTTACAACATGGCCACCATGCTGGATCGCTGGGTGTTCGTACAACTGGCGACGCTATTGCAGCAGCATCCGGAATTGGTGGAGCAAGGCTGGGTGTTCAATGTGAATCTGTCGGGCCAGTCGGTAACCAACGATGAATTTTTGCATTTCATTATCGATCGCACCCGCGAATTGAATCTGCCCACGCGGGGAATCTGTTTCGAAATTACCGAGACATCGGCGATTACCAACCTGTCACGGGCGCAGCATTTCATCGCGAGTCTGAAAGCGTTGGGCTGCCGGTTTGCGCTGGATGATTTCGGCAGCGGCTTGTCCACTTTCGGTTATTTGAAAGGATTGCCGGTGGATTACATCAAGATCGATGGCCAGTTCATTCGCGATATCGAAAAAGATGCCATCGATTTCGCCATCGTCAAATCCATCAATGAAGTGGGCCATGTGCTGGGCAAGCAGACCATAGCGGAATGTGTGGAGAATGGCGAAATTGTGCGGATGCTGACGGGGATTGGCGTGGACTGGATGCAAGGGTTCCAACTGGCTATGCCCCTGATGCTGGACGCGTGGTTGCAGCAGATCAGTGCTGAGGATGCATCGGCGCAGGGCCCGATGCACGGCGTTCTGGATCAGATGGGATGACGCGTTACAGAACCATGGGCCCGCCCACCTGATCGCGTTTTTCGCGCCCCAGCAGGACTTCCACCAATGTCAGCGCAAATTCCAGTGCAGTACCCGGGCCCTGGCTAGTGACGCAATTTTGGTCCACTACCGTGCGGGCATCATAAAAGTTATGTAATTGCGCGGTGAAAGACGGATGGGCCGTGGTTTCGACATCGGTTTCCAACCCATGAGTGGCGAACACCACGCCGGGGCTGGCGCAGATAGCCGCGTACCATTTGCCGCTTTTTTTCTGCTGCTGCAATTTACTGATGAGTATCGCGCAATCCCGCAGATGGGCAGCGCCTGGCATGCCACCTGGCAGTGCAATAATGTCAAAATCCTGTTGCGCCACTTGGTCGATATGCGTGTCGGCGACAATACGAGTGC
>DATLII010000390.1:0-2909 GCA_035539495.1 Dongiaceae bacterium | reverse complement strand
TGCAGCCGCCTTGGGCTGGCTAACGGGCGCCTTGGTGCGCTGCGCGTTATAAATCGGAGGATCCAGGAACAGGGTGTATTCCCGCAACAGACGGCCTGCGGGCCAGTTCACTTCCACCAGGAAATTCAGGAACGGTTCTTTTACCGGTTTGGTGGAACGGACGCGAATGAAGGACTTACCCTTCTCATTCACCGTCACTTCGAATTTGAGGTCGGTCAGAAACTGGGAACGTTCGACGCCGGACGATTCAAAATCACCACTGCTGGCCAGCGACGGCAGGATTTCGGTGCCGGTCAGCTCCCGTACCTGCACCAGTTCGATCTCGGCATCCAGCGGTTCGCTGAGGGCGGAGTTCAGCTTGATCTCGCCCAGGCCCAGCGCGTTGGCCAATCCGGGAATGAGTACTCCTACACCCAGCAATGCAGCGGCAAGTTTACGAACCATTCTCTATTCCTTTGTTTTTTCGACCACTGGACAGCAACGCTATCCCTTTGTATTTGGCGTTGTTGGTCACGAATAGGTGGGATGAGCCCTGACGGCGTAACGAAGGCGAGCCCCTACGTGCAACAAGCGTTTCAAGCAGGATAGTCTCTTGATTGGAAGCTACCCCTAACTAATAAGGATAGCTTTCAATTCGATGTTGTCAGGCAAATTCTTGAACAATCGTGACGGGGTTAGCCCACTATTCGAGAACCGGCCTGACAAGATGAAGGCAAGTATCGATTATATGTACTGTTTTATCAACACTTCGGCGATTTGCACGCTGTTTGTGGCCGCGCCCTTGCGGACGTTGTCGGACACCACCCAAAGATTGATACCGCGCGGGTGCGAAATGTCTTCGCGGATGCGGCTGACGAAGGTGTCGTCGTGGTCTGCCGCTTCAGTTACCGGAGTGGCATAACCGCCAGGCTTACGCTCGTCGAGCACGGTGACGCCCGGCGCTTTCTCCAACAGGGCACGCACTTCGTCCGCCGAGATTTTCTTGCGGGTTTCGATGTGCACCGCTTCGGAGTGACCGAAGAAAACCGGCACCCGTACGCAAGTCGGGTTCACCACGATGGACTCGTCGCCCATGATTTTCTTGGTCTCCCACACCATCTTCATTTCTTCCTTGGTGTAGCCGTTTTCCTGGAAGACGTCGATGTGCGGCAGCACGTTGAAGGCGATCTGCTTCGGGTACACTTCGGCGCTGATCGGCTGACCATTGAGAAGATCGGCGGTTTGCTTCGCCAGTTCCTCGATCGCCTCTTTACCAGTACCGGAAACCGCCTGATAAGTTGCGACGTTGATACGCTCGATGCCCACCGCGTCGTGAATCGGTTTCAGCGCCACCAGCATTTGAATGGTGGAGCAGTTCGGGTTGGCGATAATGCCGCGAGTCTTGTACTCGGCGATTGCATGCGGGTTCACTTCCGGCACCACCAATGGGATGTCGGCGTCATAGCGGAAGTGCGAGGTGTTGTCGATCACGATACAGCCCGCAGCAGCGGCTTTCGGCGCGAATTCCTCGGAAATGGAACCGCCAGCGGAGAACAGACCGATCTGCACTTTGGAGAAATCGAACGTGGCCAGATTTTCCACGCGAATATTCTGGCCCTTGTACTGGACAATCTTGCCGGCCGAACGCTCGCTGGCCAAGGCATAGAGTTTACCAACCGGAAAATTGCGCTCTTCGAGAACGCGGATCATGGTGTCGCCTACCGCACCGGTGGCGCCCACGACTGCTACATCATATGTCTTGCTCATAACAACAACCTGCTTCTGGATTTTGTAGTTCTGGGGTTCACTTCTGGGCTTTCTGAACGTTGCAAAGTACTGCTATGCAATTCTGTGTGCGCTGATCATTTCTGACTGCGCAGTGCGCTCAATACCGCGTCACCCATCTGGGCGGTACCGACTTTTTGCGTGCCTTCGGTGTAGATGTCGCCGGTACGATAACCCTGGTCCAGCACGGTGCTGACGGCCTGCTCGATACGGTCAGCAACTCTGCCTTGATTCAGGGAATAACGCAACAACATGGCGGCGGACAGGATGGTCGCCAGCGGGTTGGCAATGCCTTTGCCCGCGATGTCCGGCGCAGATCCGTGACAGGGTTCATACATGCCCTTGCCGGTCTTGTCCAAAGAGGCCGACGGCAGCATGCCGATGGAACCGGTGAGCATGGCAGCGGCATCGGAAAGAATGTCGCCGAACATGTTTTCAGTAACCATCACATCGAATTGTTTGGGCGCGCGCACGAGCTGCATGGCAGCGTTGTCCACGTACATGTGGCTAAGCTGCACGTCCGGATATTCCTTGTTGAGGCCGGTCATGATTTCACGCCAGAGTTCAGTGGCTTCCAGCACGTTGGCCTTGTCCACGGAACACAATTTCTTGTTGCGTTTGCGCGCCATTTCGAAGCCGATGCGACCGATGCGCACGATCTCGGATTCGGTGTAGGTCAACGTGTTGAAACCTTCGCGCTCGCCGTTTTCCAGCGTACGAATGCCGCGCGGTTTGCCGAAGTACATCCCGCCTACCAGCTCACGCACGATCAGGATATCGAGACCTGCCACTAGTTCGGGCTTCAGGCTGGAGGCACTGGCCAATTGCGGGTACAGAATCGCGGGACGCAGATTGGCGAACAGCTCCAGTGCGGAACGGATTCCGAGCAACCCTTTTTCCGGGCGGATCGCGATCGGCAGAGGTTCCCATTTCGGGCCGCCCACAGCGCCCAACAGAATGGAATCGGCTTCCTTCGCCAGCTTCAAAGTAGCTTCGGGCAGCGGGCCGCCGGTGGCGTCGATAGCGCTACCGCCCAGCAGACCGTGCTCCAGTTCCAGCCCCAGGCTTTCCTGGTCGTTGAGGAACTGCAGCACCTTCACCGCTTCCGCCATGATCTCGGGGCCGATGCCGTCACCGGCCAGGAT
>DATLII010000389.1:0-2456 GCA_035539495.1 Dongiaceae bacterium | reverse complement strand
GTGTACCCCAAGCCCGTCACCTGCGAATTGCCGCCGCAAGCGCAACTGGAAGGGCGGGATGGCAATGCGCCAGTGCCGGAAGGCAATGAAGATTTCGACGGTCTGCGTCCGTACCAGGACACAGATTCCCTCAACACCGTGGATTGGAAAGCCTTTGCCCGCAGCGGTGATCTCTACACCAAGCGTTTTCACGGTTACCAGGCGGAATCGCGCTGGCTGCAATGGGATCAGGTGCCGGCGCAGCACGTTGAATTGAAACTGTCGCAACTGTGCTTTCTGGTGCTGGATATGGGGCGGAGCAATGCGCCGTTCGGACTGCAATTACCCGGCGTAAAAATCGAACCCGGCAGTGGGCCCGAGCATCAGAAGCGCTGCCTGGAAGCGTTGGCCCGATTCTGATGAACGCTGCCGCCAAACCTCATCAGCGCCCTCACGCCAAACCGGAACGGGATACCCAGCGCCACGGTTTTCCGATGCCGCGAACGGCGTTCGTGTTGTTGCTGGCAATCAATATATTGGCAGTGCTGCCGCATACCGAACGCGTTCCCACCTGGATGTTGCCGGCTTTTGTGGGCGTGTTGATCTGGCGTGTTCAAGTCTTTCGCGAACGTTGGCCATTTCCGTCGCGCTGGGTGCGCTTGGCGTTGGTGTTGGCTGGATTTGCCGGCGTCAGTTTTTATCACGGCACTTTGTTTGGTCCCGATGCAGGCGTTGGTCTACTGATCACGGCATATCTATTCAAGCAACTGGAAATGGCGACGCGGCGCGATGCGTTTCTGGTGGTGATCCTGTCCTATTTCGTGCTGGCCACGGAATTCCTGTTTTCCAGATCGCTGTACACCACGCTGTATGTTTTTCTGGTGTTGATTCTGATCACCGCCACTCAAATTGCACTGAATCAGAGTGAACCCCGCATAGCGGTCGCGCGGCCCTTAAAAGGTTCTCTCAAGCTGGTGCTGCAAAGCATTCCGCTGATGATCGTGCTGTTTTATCTGTTTCCGCGGGTCGGCCCGCTGTGGCAGTTGAATCTGAATACGCAGCAGAACCGCATCGGCCTCAACGATCGTATGGCGCCGGCCGACATTGCCAATCTGTCCCGCTCTACCGAGTTGGCGTTCCGGGCGGAATTCGAAGGGCCGGTTCCGCCGCAGCGGGAGCGTTATTGGCGCGCTACCGTATTCGATCGTTTTGACGGCCGTACCTGGTATGCGGTGGAGGACCGGGATTTGTCGCCCGTGATATCCCGGCAGCTGGATTATGGCGATCGCCTGTACCGTTATCGCGTGTATTTGGAGCCTACCGGTCAGCGCTGGTTGATGACGTTGCCGGCCGCACGCGTCACGGGTATCGACGCCAGTACCACTGAAGTGCTGTCGGTGCTTTCGCGCAGCGATCTGGATAGCTCGGTTTCCTATGAAGTCAGCAGCTATCCCGATTACCGCTATCAGGTGAAAGGGCTGAGTCGCATCGACCGCGATCACAATCTACAACTGCCGGCGGAGGGCGATCCGCAATCCCGCCGCTACGCCCGCGAGCAATTCCAGCAACTGGGTAATGATCCTGCCAAGTTCATCGACAGCATCATGCGCTGGTATAACGAGGAAGAGTTCGTCTACACCCTGAACCCGCAGCGTCTCGGCCGCGACAGCATCGACGAATTTCTGTTTCAGACCCGTCGTGGCTTCTGCTCCCATTACGCTGGGGCCTTTGTATTTCTGCTGCGTGCTGCCGGCATTCCGGCCCGTCTGGTGGGCGGCTACCAGGGTGGGGAAGGTCATCCGCTGGGGAAATACCTGTTGATTCACCAATACGATGCTCATGCCTGGGCCGAAGCCTGGCTGGAGGGGCAAGGCTGGGTGAGGGTGGATCCCACTGCCGCAGTCGCACCTAACCGGATTGAACTGGGCCCGCAGAACAGCACCACCGACGACAGCTTTCTGACCGATTCTCCGCTGTCGCCTGACCGTCTGCGCAACATGGAGCTGTTAGCCCGGGCGCGGATGCTGGTCGACTATGTGGACTATCTCTGGTTCAAGAATGTGGTGTCCTACGATACCGAGCAGCAGTCACAACTGTTCCGTGACCTGCTAGGCGAGGTCACACCTCAACGGATTGCGGCGTTGTTGGGCGGACTGGGCGGCGGCATCATTGCCGTACTGGCATTGATCACGCTACTGCGGCACCCACCTATCTTCACCCTGGATAAAGCCGATCGCCTTTACCTGCGTTTCTGCCAGAAACTGGCGAAGCGGGGATTGGTGAGGGCCCCGGGCGAAGGCCCCAGCGATTTTGCCCAGAGGGTCGCGGCGGCACTACCTTCCCGAGCGGGCGAGATCCGGGCCATCACCAACCTGTATCTGCGATTGAAGTACGCACCCCATTCAGCACCTCATAAAAGTGACGTGCGGAAACAAAAAGCCGCGCGAATTCAACCACAACCGTCAAAGAGCGGTGAT
>DATLII010000388.1:0-7328 GCA_035539495.1 Dongiaceae bacterium | reverse complement strand
GTTCCGACCGAGCTGGATGGGTGGTTGGCTGCGAGTGCAGGCGGGTATTTTCGTAGGATTGGCGCCTGTGCTGTTATGGCAGTTGCAGAATTTGTCGCTGGTATCGGGGTTAACCAACGCTTTTTCCATTCCTTTAGCGGGCGCGATTCTCACGCCCTTGTCGCTGGTGTGGGCGGTAGGGTGGGGATTGTTCGGTGATGCGGCGAATATTCTACTCGTGCCCGCTGGTTGGCTGACTGACATCTGGTTATGGATGCTGGAGCTGTGCGCAGACTGGTCTTTTTCGGTGTTGCAACTACCGCCGCGCTCCGCCGGTGCCATGCTATTGGGAATGGCAGGATCGCTATGGTTATGCACTGCCGGATTACCTGCACGCTGGTTGGCACCGCTGCTGTTTCTGCCACTGCTGCAGCCGTTGTTGCAACCGGCCCAACGTCCGGCAGAGTTCTGGCTGCGGGACAGTGGTGGTCCGCTGCAATTGGCGCTGTTTCAGTCAAATCAAGCCCTGTTCATCGGCGCCAGCACTTGGCCACGGTTGCTGGAACCCTGGCAGCAGGGTTTTCTCACGAATTGGGGAATTGGCGCGCCAGGCGTCGACGTTCCACTTGCAGATAGTGCGTCACTCTGGCGTGCGGAGAGCTGGAGTTATACCTTGCTGCCATTGCGCTGGAACGGTCTGGGTGAGCCGGAGATCCGCCAGTTTCAGTTCGGTGATCTGTGTGAAGCCGAGACGATGTCGGCAGGTGCAATGTCGGTACGAGTGCTGTTCTTCAAGCGGGAACGCTGTGTTGTGCGCCTGGATGTGGAGGATGACTCCTGGCTGTTGTGGTCATCGATCAGCGTATCAGCGCAGCGTTCTTTGCTGCAGTCGGCGAAAACGGATCTGGCTGTGCGGCGCGTGCTGATCAATCCATCGACTCAGGATCGTCTGCTGCCCGCGCTACTGACCTACTGGCAACAGCAGGACACGGAACTGATCCTGACTACAGCACCGCCACCTGAAATGCAGCAGCAATTGGAGCGGAGTGCGATACGGTTCCGCGTGCTGGACGGCACCGGCCCCCTGCGGTTTGCAGCGCCCTGAGGATCGGACGTCACCGGCTGCCACCTTCTTCTCAACGATCCTTCCCGGTATCCTTGCCGGGAATGCGACCCGTTCTGCAGCGACGTTCTAAAAAGCTGCTAGAGTGTGCTACAGTAAAAACTATTTTAAAAATAGGAGATTACGGCGCGTGCTCGAATTTATTGATGCCGGTGGCTGGGTCATGTACCCCATCATCCTGTGTTCGGTTCTGGCAATGGCCATCATTGCCGAGCGGTTGTGGGCACTGCAGGTCAATCGTATCAGTCCGCGCAATTTGACCGCGCGGGTATGGGGCTGGATCAGCAACAACCAACTGGACAGCAAAAAAGTAAAAGAACTGCGGGATTCCTCGCCTTTAGGTCGCGTGCTGGCTGCCGGTCTGCTCAATGCCCGTCACGGCCGCGAGATCATGAAGGAAGCCATCACCGACACCGCCAGCCATGAAATCCACGAAATGCAGCGTTTTCTGAATCTGCTTGGGACTATCGCCAATATTTCCCCGCTGTTGGGATTGTTGGGTACCGTGTTCGGCATGGTCGATATGTTTCACTCCCTGATGTTGGCGGGCAACACCGATCCGGTTTTGTTGGCCGGTGGTATCGCCAAAGCACTGTACGCGACGGCGGGTGGTCTGGTGGTGGCGATTCCGGCGCTGTTCTTCTATCGCTATTTCAATCGTCGTGTCGATGAAATCGTCGTTCTGATGGAGCAGCAGGCCATCAAACTGGTGGATGTGATGCACGGCGACCGCGAAAGCGATTTTGCTCAAGAGGCGCGCGCCAAGTGAGATTCAAACGGCAGGCGCCACAGGAAGAAGTCTTTATCAACCTGGTGTCGTTCATCGATGTTCTGCTGGTGCTGATCATCTTTCTTATGCTGTCCACCACGTTCAAACACCAGAGCCAGCTGAAGGTGGAACTGCCGCAGGCCAACGGCGATGTCAGCCAGGAATTGCCGCAGGAAGTGCAGATCATCATCAGTCAGGACGGTGAATACGAAGTGAATGATCGGCGTCTGGTGAATCGGGATCGCGAGACCCTGGTAAAGGCGCTGAAAGATGTATCCAATGGCGATAACCGCATGCCGGTGACCGTGATGGCGGATGCCAATGCCCGCCATCAGGCTGTTGTCACTGCCATGGAAGTGGCGGGGCAATTGGGTTTCACCCAGCTGCGCATCGCCACTCGCCATTCGGAAGCAAAATAGATTTTCCCCGCTCATGCGTAATCGCCTGCAATCACTACTGAACCACGCCTGGTATGGGCGTGGTCGGTGGTTGTGGCCGTTATTTTTTCTCAGTGCTTTATTTGGAATACTCGCACAGCGTCGCCGCCAGCAATTTTTGCAGGGCCAGAAACCGGTGTATCGCGCGCCGGTGCCGGTGATCATGGTCGGTAACATCACCGTGGGCGGTACTGGTAAAACACCGTTGACGCTATGGCTGGTGAAGCAGCTGCAGGCGCGGGGTTATCGGCCTGGCATCGTCAGCCGTGGTTATGGCGGCCAGGCGCCACACTATCCTCATTTAATCGGCTCGAATGACACCGCTGCCATTACCGGCGATGAGCCACTGATGCTGGCACGGCGTTCCGGTGTGCCCGTGGTGATCGATCCTGATCGCGGCGCCGCCGTACAAGCGTTACTGCAACAGACCGATTGCAATCTGGTGATCAGCGATGACGGCCTGCAGCACTACCGCCTGGGCCGCACGCTGGAGTTGGTCGTGATGGACGGCAGCCGAGGCTTGGGTAATGGTGAATTGCTACCGGTGGGCCCGTTACGGGAACCGGCAACGCGTCTGCAGGAAGTGGACGCCGTAGTCGTGAACGGCAGTGCAGATCACCCATCGCTGTACGCGCTGCCGGCCGCGAGACGCCATTCCTTGCGCATCGTTCCCGGTCCCTTCAGATCCCTGCAGGATCAAAGCGAAGCCTCCGCCGACGCTTCCATCGACACGCTCCAACGCGAACCTCGCCTGATGGCCATTGCCGGCATCGGCCATCCCCAACGCTTTTTCGACACGCTGACTCAAATGGGTGTTCAGTGTGAAACGCGCGCCTTTCCCGACCATCATGCCTACACGGCAGCCGATATCGCCAGCTTGAACGGTGCCGCCATCCTCACCACCGAAAAAGATGCAGTGAAACTGCAGGGCATGGCGGGGGTGCGGGGTTGGTACCTGCCGGTGGATGCTGAAGTCCAGGGTGATTTGATCGATGTTATAATCGCGGGCTTGCAGCGTTTCGAACAGTCCCGTCAACACCGCTACTGAGCCTTCGCCATGACAAATTTCCGCGTCATCATTCCTGCCCGTTTCGCCTCCACCCGCCTGCCAGGCAAACCGCTGCTGGATATCGGCGGCAAGCCCATGATCCAACGGGTGTATGAGCAGGCCCGCAAAAGTGGCGCCAAAGACGTCATCGTTGCCACCGACGACGCCCGCATCGAAGCCGCGGCAAAAGGCTTCGGCGCCACAGTGGTGATGACGGCCCACACCCATGAATCCGGCACCGACCGATTGCAGGAAGTCGTCAGCAAACTGGGATTGGGCAACGACGAAATCGTGGTAAACGTACAGGGCGACGAGCCATTGATTCCACCCGCGGTGATCGATCAGGTGGCGCGTAATCTGGCGGGCTCCGTCGCGGGTATTTCCACGCTGTCAGAAGTCATCCACGAAGCTGAATGGGTGTTCGATCCCAACATCGTCAAAGTGGTGGCCGACGCCCAGGGCTACGCACTCTATTTCAGTCGCGCACCGATTCCCTGGAATCGCGGCAGCTATCAACCTGGCCGGGGTGAGCTGCCCACCCTCATGCCGGTGCAACGCCATATCGGAATTTACGGCTACCGCGTCAGCCTGCTGCACGATTTCGTGAAATGGGGCCCTTGCGCGCTGGAAAGAACCGAAAGCCTAGAGCAACTGCGTGCAATGTGGCATGGCGTGAAAATCCACGTACAGACCGCGCTGGAAACCCCGCCACCCGGTGTCGATACTGCAGAGGATCTGGAGCGCGTGCGGACTATCCTGCAGCGCAGTGGGCAGTCATGATCCGCGTCCTGTTCGTCTGTATGGGCAACATCTGCCGCTCGCCCACTGCCGAGGCGGTGTTCCGTCACAAACTGGCGGAACATCATCTGGAAGCGCAGATTGAATGTGATTCCGCTGGTACCACCGGCCATCATGCCGGCGAGGCGCCCGATCGGCGCGCGCAAAAGGCGGCCATGACGCGCTATTACAAAATGTCGGACCTGCGGGCACGCCAGGTGCAGGACGAAGACTTCGAAAAATTCGACCTGATTCTGGCCATGGACCATCGCAATCTGGCGGAGCTGCGTCGTCGCTCCAGCCGACAATACCAGCACAAACTGAAACTGTTTCTGGAATACAGCGACTCGGCGGAACAGGAAGTCCCCGATCCGTACTATGGTGGCCACGACGGATTCGAGCATGTGCTGGATCTGGTGGAAAACGCCAGCGACGGCCTGCTGCGTGCCCTCAGTAATCGGGGACCTGCATGAGCCTGTCTTTGCAGCGCAATGTCTCGCTGCAACCTTTCAATACGCTGCGCATCGATGTCCGTGCCGACTGGCTGGCTGAATTAAATGATGTAGCGCAGTGCGACGAGCTGCCGGCGTTAGCGCGTAACCATCGACTGCTGATTCTCGGTGGCGGCAGCAATGTCGTGCTGACGGCGGACTATGCCGGCCTGGTGTTGATAAATCGTTTGCGCGGCATCGTGTTCCTGGGAGAAGACGCCGACCACGTGTGGGTGCAAGCGGCGGCCGGCGAAAACTGGGATGCCTTTGTGCAGCACACGCTGGAACAGGGCTGGTATGGTCTGGAAAATCTCAGTGCCATTCCTGGCACTGTAGGTGCCGCTCCGATTCAGAATATCGGTGCGTATGGCGTGGAATTGAAGGAAGTGGTGGAGCAGGTGGTACTGTTTCACTTTGAGACCGGCCGCTTCGAGGAGCTGCCAGCCGCAGATTGCGCCTTCGGCTATCGCGACAGCGTGTTCAAGCATGCGCTGAAGGATCGGGGTCTGATTACCCACGTGGTATTCCGCTTGCGCAAGCGTCCCTCTTTAAACCTGGATTACGGCGAGATCCGTGCCGAAATTTCCCGCCAGAATTTGCAGGCTGACTCACTCACGGCGCTGCAATTACGGCAAATCATCATCGATGTTCGAGCCCGCAAGCTGCCGGATCCGGCGCAACTGCCCAACGTCGGCAGCTTTTTCAAGAACCCCATTATTTCCCGCGCACAGCTGCAAGCACTGCTCGTGACCTGGCCCAATCTGGTTAATTACCCGCTGGACGAAACACAGGTGAAAGTGGCCGCCGGCTGGCTAATCGATCAATTGGGTTGGAAGGGCAAAAGCCACGGCAAGGCGGCCGTGCACGAGCGGCAAGCGCTGGTACTGATCAATCAAGGCGGAAGTGGTGAGGATGTACTGACGTTGGCCCGGCAGATTCAGGCCGATGTGCGACGACATTTTGGAATTGAGTTGGAAACGGAACCCCTGATCATCGGGCTGGCGTAAAACACCAGCCCGATTTTTTCAGGACTAACAGCTTTCAGGAACGATCAGGCATCCTTGCCAGCGTCTGCCGCAGGGGCCTCGGCTGCACGGGCTGCCGCTTCCGCCTGCTGGCGGCGACGGATTTCGCGCGGGTCGTTGGACGCACGTTGACCACCAGATTCATCGCTCGCTGCAGCCGGTTTTTCTTCCACATTGGCAACAGTAGCTACAATCGCCACGGGCGCTACCGGTGCAGCGGGGGCTGCCTGTTCAACCACAGGCTCCGGACGGTGATGCACTTCCTGAACGGGTGCAGCCACTGGAGCTGGTTGCGCAGGCGCTGCTTCTGCCACCGGAGTGGTTTCTGCAACCTGGTTGCCTTCCTCTGTATTGGATTCCCGGCGCGGCCGCGATTCATGACGGCGAGGCGGACGGTTTTCCGTAGCCTGTTGTTCAGCGCCAGCTTCGGCAGCAGCGGGTGTTGCAACGACTTCAGTGCTGGCAGCTACGGCATCTGCTTCGACTTCAGCCGCCACGCCTCCTTGTTGCGCACGTTCTTCTGCCTGCGCGGCACTCTGGCGACGGCGACGATTATCGTTTGATCCACGACGCTTGCCACGACGCTGGTTACCCTGATCGCCACTGGCTTCCTCACCGGCTTCGGCGGCCTGAGGCTGACGGTTGCGGTTTTGATCCCGCTCACCGCGCTCTTGGCGTTCACCCTTCTCTGGACGCTCACCACGCTCCTGACGCTCACCACGTTCTTGGCGCTCACCACGTTGACGATCGCCGCGTTCCTGACGCTCACCACGCTCTTGGCGTTCACCGCGCTCCTGGCGTTCACCGCGCTCCTGGCGCTCGCCACGTTCCTGACGTTCACCACGCTCCTGGCGTTCGCCGCGCTCTTGGCGTTCACCACGTTCCTGGCGCTGCCCACCTTTACGTTCCTGCTGCTGGGGACGCTGTTCCTTGTCCTTATCCTTGGCAGCGGGAATGTTGGTGATAATCTCGTCGTCGCGTTTTCGATCCTGGCGTTGATTGCCGCGATCGCGTTGGCGGTTGCCGCGGTCCCGCTGATTACGGTTGCCACGGTCGCGCTGGTTACGCTGATTGCGTTGGTTGTCACGCTGGTTGCGGGTCTCTTCAGCAATGGTCTGCGGTTGAGCAGGTTGGTTGCTGAACAGCTGCAGGAACCAGGAGAACAGACGGGTGAAGAAGCTGGGCTCCTTCGGTGCTACCACCGGGGTCTGGGCCTCGGCCGGCTTTTCCTGAGGCTGAGGCGCCGGGGTTTGTGGCTGGATCATCTGCACTGCCGGCTGTTCCGCTTTCTTGATCACGGTTTCGCCTGGAGACAGGACAACTTCATCCACTTCATCCGCCTCTTCGATCATTTCGTAGCTGGCGATACCTTCGCCGCCTGGCAACTGATCGACACGGAAGCGGTTCACTTCGAAGTGCGGCGTTTCCAGGTTCGGGCTGGGCAGAATCACCACCCGCACGTCATTACGGGTCTCGATATTGACGATGTTCTGCCGCTTTTCGTTCAGCAGGTAAGTGGCAACGTTCACCGGCACTTTCGCATGAATCTCGGAGCTGTTTTCCTTCAGCGCCTCTTCCTCGATCAGGCGCATGATGTTCAGCGACAGCGAGTGCAGGTCACGGATAAAACCAACGCCGTTACAGCGGGGGCAGATATGACCGCTGGTTTCACCCAGGGA
>DATLII010000387.1:0-3591 GCA_035539495.1 Dongiaceae bacterium | reverse complement strand
GTACCGTTGAATCCGTCCTTGATGAATTGAATCGGAGTGCCCGCTGCCACTACACCGGAAATCGCCGGCGTAACGGTGTCCACCGCAAAGGCAGATCCAATTGCCAGTTGCAAGCTGGCGACGGCCAACAGCCGGGTCACGAATTTTTTGCGTGCGATCGAATGAAACTGATTGTCCACGAGGTTGCTTCCTTTTGCACAGGCCGATGTTGAGTTTGACATTGCCGGTGCGTAAGGCAGACAACGTGCCAACCTTCATAACCTTTTGTTTTGGCCTTAAGAATTGGGCTGCATTGAACTTGCCTGATACAGCAAGTGTTCACACAGCAACAGAACGATCAAGCGGATGCTGCCGAGCGGACAGCGCGCAGGCAATACTTCGAATGCGCTGCTTCACACCCCATTTTTCTGCCGTTTCAATTCTCCAACGCGGACGTTCAAAAAATGCAGCGTTGCTGCTGATGCAACAGCAGGGCAATCAATGCTGTTGCCTGACCAACAGCATCACCACGGCTCGCGTAATCCCGCGCAACAAAGACCCATAAAAAACAGCCTCTATAAGCCCTGGCTTGATATTTGCTCAAGCGCATTTCGAATGAATGCCGGTATCTGCTTTACGCGTGCACGTTTGTAGTGCCGGCCCTATCTCCGTACTCGGGACAGCACCCATGTGGATTGTCAATATCGCGCTGCGGCGCCCTTACACGTTCATCGTGGCCGCCCTCCTCATCGTGTTGAGCCTGCCCTACATCTTCCGCAACATGTCGGTGGATATCCTGCCGGCGATCGACATTCCGGTAGTGGCGGAAATCTGGGAATACCGTGGTCTCACCACGCGTGAAATGGCGGATCGTATTACCAGTGGCGCCGAGCGCGATCTGTCGCAGGCAGTGGACGGTATCGAACACACCGAATCCATCACCATGGCGGGGCAATCGCTGGTGAAGGTGTTTTTCCAACCCGGCACCGATATTCGCACTGCCATGAATCAGGTCACCATGAGCGTGGCGTCGGCTGTACGTGGCATGCCGCCGGGAACGCAGAATGGCCGGGTTCGGCAATATTCAGCATCGGAACTGCCGCTGGTGCAGTTGGGTATTTCCAGCACCACGTTGTCTGACACGGAAATTGGTGATCTCGCCAGCAACGTGATTCGGCCGATTCTCACCACTCGCAAAGGTGTGTCCGTCACCTATCCCTATGGTTCCAAAAACCGGCAAGTGTCGGTGGATCTGGACCCGCACGCATTGCTGGCGAACAATCTGACGCCTGCCGATGTGGTCACTGCCATGGGCACGCAAAATTTGGTATTGCCCACGGGCGTGCTGAAAATTGCCGACAGCGAATATGACATTCAGTTGAACGGCGCCGTACCCAGCCTGGATGAAATCGCCAATATTCCGGTGCGCACCGATGCCGATGGCCACACAGTGCGCGTGCGTGACGTGGCCAACGTGCGCGATGGCTTTCAACCGGGTACCACGCTCGCGCGTCAAAACGGTGAACGCGGTGTACTCAATTCCGTGCTGAAAGCCGGCGGCATTTCCACGTTGGACGTGGTGCAACACGTACGCGACAGCGTGCCAGTAATGCTGGAAAAATTGCCGGACGACGTCCAAATAAAATTGATGTTCGACCAGTCGCTGTTCGTGCGTGCAGCGGTCAGCAATCTAGCGGTGGAGGCACTGATCGCCGCTGCGCTCACCGCCGCGATGATTCTGCTGTTCCTGGGCAATTGGCGCAGCACCTGTATCATCGCCGTATCAATTCCGCTGTCGATCGCCACGTCACTGATCATCCTTTATCTGGTGGGCGAAACCATCAACCTGATGACACTGGGTGGCCTGGCACTCGCGGTCGGCATCCTGGTGGATGACGCCACAGTGGAAATCGAAAACATCGAACGGCAGATGGCGATGGGCAAGA
This sequence comes from Dongiaceae bacterium, assembly GCA_035539495.1. Lineage (GTDB taxonomy): Bacteria > Pseudomonadota > Gammaproteobacteria > Pseudomonadales > Ketobacteraceae > Ch67. The sequence continues at coordinate 1,666 of DATLII010000387.1, read as the reverse complement.
CACCAGTGCAGGCCATTCTGGACGGTGCCAAGGAAGTGGCGGTGCCCGCGTTCGTTTCCACGCTCTGTATTTGCATCGTGTTCGTGCCGATGTTTTTCTTAACCGGCGTGGTACGTTCGCTGTTCGTGCCACTGGCAGAGGCCGTTATTTTCGCCATGCTGGCTTCGTATCTACTGTCGCGCACACTGGTACCCACACTGGTGATGTATATGTTCAAAGGCCAACATCACCACGGGCATGGCGATGCGGCCGTCGGCGGCAAATCGGCACTGGCGCGTCTACACGGCAGCTTCAATCGTGGCTTCGAACGTTTCCGCGCGCATTACGAAGTGGTGCTGGCCGGCCTGCTGCACAAACCCAGCCGCTTTGTTGCCGCGTTCATGGTGTTTTGCGTGGCATCGCTGGCCATCTTCCCCAATCTGGGCCAGGACTTGTTCCCCTCCATGGACACGCATCAGTTGCGATTGCACGTACGCGCACCGTCGGGTACGCGGCTGGAGCAGATGCCGCCACTGATCGATCGCATCGAAGCGCATATCCGTTCGCGCATTCCGGCAGAACAGCAAGGCGATATTCTCGACATCATCGGTGGGCCCTACAGTACGCTCAATACGCTGTATGGAAATTCCGGCACCACTGAAACTGCCGACGCGGAAATCATGATCTCGCTGCAGAAAGGTACGCTGAAAACCGCCGAGCTGGCGCGTATCCTGCGCCAGGAACTGCCGCCGCTGTTCCCCGATACCGAATTTTTCTTCCAACCGCCGGACCAAGTGAGCCAGACGCTCAACTTCGGTATTCCCGCACCCATCGACGTACAATTCATCGGTGGCAAGACCGAAGAAATTCTGCCGCTGGCCATCGAGGTGAACAACGCATTGCGGCGCATTCCCGGTATCGTTGATGCACATATCTACCAGCGCTTCAACAAACCATCGCTGGCGTTGGAAATGAATCGGGTGCAGCTGCAACAGTTGGGGCTGTCAGCGCAGGATGTGGCGCAAAACACACTGATCTCGCTCAGCGGCAGTATGCAGACCGTGCCCAGCAACTGGCTCAACCCCGCCAACGGCAACACCTACAACATCGGCGCGCGCACACTGGAAACGGATCTGGACAGCATTGACGCCCTGCTGCAAACCCCGATCGGTTCCGGCAACACCGGCACGCCGCAGGTTTTGGGCAGCGTGGTGGATGTGAAACGGATCAACCTGCCCACCGCCATCACTCTGTACAACCGCATGCCCATGATCAACATCCACGCCAACGTGGAAGGCAGTGATCTCGGCGCCATCAGCCGCGCCATTGATCAAGTGCTGGCAGATGCGCGCCCGAAACTGCCGCGCGGCGCCGAACTTACTGTGCGCGGACAGATCCAGACGCTGCATGATTCCTTCACCGGCATCGGCATTGGTTTGGCGGTGGCGATTTTGCTGGTGTATCTGCTGATTGTGGTGAATTTCCAATCCTGGCTCGACCCGCTCATCATCATCGGCGCATTGCCGGCAGCGCTTGCCGGTATCGCCTGGACGCTGTTCCTGTGCGGCACCACGCTCAGCATTCCCGCAATGATGGGCACGATCATGGCGATGGGTGTCGCTACCGCCAACAGCATTCTGCTGATCTCGTTTGCGCGTCAACGTCTGAGCGAAGGCGTGCCGCCACT
>DATLII010000386.1:0-5131 GCA_035539495.1 Dongiaceae bacterium | reverse complement strand
GTGTACAACGTTACCACCGAGGATTGGATCAGCTATCAGGAAGCGCTGAAGCTGTGTGGTTGTAATCGCGTGCCGATTCCGTCATTGCCGGAGTGGCTGCCGAAAGCGATCAGCAAGCGCGCGGATTGGAAGGGCTGGCCGCCGTATCTAATCAACTATTACAAGTATCCGGTGATTATTGACGGGAGCTTGTTTAATAAGACGTTTGGCTTCCGGCCGAAGAAATCGCTCGATGATATTTTTACGTATTATCGGGAGAAGAAGGAATTGGGGGTTTTGTGAGTGGTGACACTCGGGAATTCCGGAAACAAAAACGGCGGCTCTGGAAAGTGGCCGCCGTTTCTTTTTGTGCGGTTGGCATTGGAGGTCGATTAATGAATCGACGTCCAATTCAACTCCGGCGTGATATTCAACCGGTCATCCATATAAATATTCGCATCGATCGCCAGCAACCTTACATAGCGATCAAAGTACAACAACTGTTTCAGTAACAACGCAAACTCCCGCGGGAAATGAATCCCATGCCGTTTGCCCACACCCACCAGATCCATCATCACCCGATTCACTTCGTGCTCGTTGATCGACACGAAATCCGGATTGTGAATGTCCATTTCCGGCATCATGCCGTCCATCGATGAGTACAGATTCTCGATGTCGCGGGTCAGGCGTTTTACATCCACTTCCTGATCGGTCATGCCGATGCCCACCATCGATTCGGCCATGGCGGCATAATCATTCTGACCAATTGCCCAGATAAATTTCGACATGGATTCCCAGGTCTGTGGACGAATGCGACCCACAATACCGAAGTCGATAAAGCCAATGCGGCCATCGCGCAATACCAGCAGGTTACCGGCGTGCACATCAGCGTGGAATGAATCGCAGAACATCAAACTGGCGAACCAGGTGTTCATCGCAGTGATCAGCGCGGCTTCCGGATCGTCCACGATATGCTGGATGCTTTCCAGATCGGTGAACGGCACGCCATAGAAACGCTCCATGGTCAGCACGCGCATGGTGGAGGCTTGCTTGAATACTTTTGGCGCAACGGCCTGATCGTTGCCGGTTTCGCGCAGGAATTTCTGGAACGATTCGATGTTCGACGCTTCCTGGTAGAAATCACATTCCGCCAGCATGCCTTTCTGGATTTCCTCGACGATGGCGGACAGCGATGCCATCGACAGATTTGGCACAAAATATTCCAGCACCTTGGCGCCGACGAACAGGAAGTTCAAGTCGGTGAGCAGCACGTCTTCCACGCCGGGCTTCTGCACTTTCACTACCACGTCTTCGCCCGTTACCAGCTTCGCGGCGTACACCTGTGCAATCGAGGCGGAGGCCAGCGGCACTGGATCGATTTCGGCGAAGATGGTTTCCAGGGATTTGCCCATTTCCTTTTCCATCACCCGTTTCATGATGTGAAAGGGGATAGGGGTGGTCTTGTCCAGGCAGAGCTGGAATTCCTCGACGTAACTATCGGGGAAGATGGAGGGCGAGCTGGCGATGAACTGGCCCAATTTAATGTAGGTGGTGCCGAGACGTTCGAAGGTCTGCCGCAGCAGTTTGGGGGTGGGCGGGCGGTCGCCTTGCAGCCACTCGACGCCGGTTTGTGCCAATACGCGGGCAGTTTGGGCGATACGCATTGCGCCCTTGATGCCGGCCACCAGTTTGTTCAAGCCAGAGGTATCGGATGCCATATCTAACGCCTTGATAAACGGAAAAATCTTCCTTGAAGGGTCCAAATGCCGCAACGGACGCGGGGCCGCGCAGGCGGGTTTATTCTACACGGATTGTTTTGATATAGGGCAAAGCGGTTGAAATCGTCCAAGCTTATGAGGTGACACTCTGTATAAATTTGCGTAGGCTTGCTCCCTTATCAGGCGCTTATTGCCTGATTTTGTAGACATTTTTGCTTACATTGTTTTCTCTTGCAGGCTTGCAAGAGTGGTTGGTTTTTCAGAGGTGGTCGCGAAGGCGACGAATGAATGATGATGGCATTTTCCTTAAATCCGTTGACGAGAATCGAGAACAATATTGAGGTGCCCCGATCGCTGCGGGGCTTGGTGAATATCGCTGAGAATGAGGTGAATCCGGAGTGGCTTGGCCTGACCGAGCGCGACCGGGATGTGATCTGGGCCGCTGTGGAAGATTTGTACCGCACCGGTGCCTATCCGGCTCTGTCGATCTGTATTCGCCGTCATGGTGAGATCCTGTTGAACCGTTCCATCGGCCACGTTAAGGGCAACGGCCCGGGCGATATTGACGAGAAGGTGGTGGCCACGCCGGATACGCCGTTCTGCCTGTTTTCCGCATCGAAAGCGGTGACGGCCATGCTGGTGCATCTGCTGGAAGAGCAGGGCCAGCTGAACCAGCTCAATCCTGTCAGTTATTACATTCCCGAATTTGCCGCCAATGGCAAGAAACGCATTACGGTACAGCAGATCCTGGCGCACCGGGCGGGCATTGCGTCGTTCAAGGACATCGATCCCGAGCTGTTGTTCGACCACAACGCCATCATGAACCTGATCTACTCCGCGAAGCCCACCACACTGCACGGGCGCGAGTTGGCCTATCACGCGCTGACCGGTGGCTATGTGTTGGGCGAGTTGGTGCAGCGGATTACCGGCGCCAGTATCCGGGAATTTCTGCGGGTGCAGGTGCAGGAGCCGTTGGGTTTTCGCAATTTCAATTACGGCGTGCCCGATTCGGTGTACCCGGATGTTGCGCGCAATTACATCACGGGTTTTCCGGTGGTGTTTCCGGTGAAGCAATTCATCAAGCGCATTCTGGGCGCGGATCTGGAAACCGCCATTGATCTATCCAACGATCCGCGTTTCTATCAGCAGATCATTCCAGCGGGCAATATCACGGCTACGGCGGAGGAGTGCTCGCGCTTCTTCCAGTGCCTGCTCAATGGCGGCGAATACGAAGGCAAACGGATCTTCCAGCCGGTGACGGTCGAGCGCGCGGTGCGGGAAGTGAGTGCCACGCAGTTCGATAGCACGTTGCTGGCGCCGATGCGTTACAGCGCGGGCATGATGTTGGGCAACTATCCGATCGGATTGTTTGGGCCGTCCACGTCGTCGGCCTATGGCCACATCGGTCTTACCAACAATTTCTGCTGGGCGGATCCGGAGCGGATGGTGGCGGTGTCGTTGCTGACATCTGGCAACCCGGTATTGGGAACTCATATACCGCGCGTGGCATGGTTGCTGACCCTGATCTCGCGGCGTTGCAAGAAGGTGTTTCGCGCCTGAGATGTGCCGTCAGCGGATTGATAAAATGAGCCGTGAAAAAACGGGAGCCTCGGCTCCCGTTTTTTGTTTTCGCCAATCCAAATGCGCCGATCAGAATAATTTGCACTTGTCGAAAATCACCACCGGACCCAGGGCCAGTGTCAGGCTGGCGTAATCGATGCAGCGGACGCCGCCATTGCCTTCACTGCGGATGACACTGGCTTTGGTCAGCGTTCTTAGTGCAGTGATGCCGGATGTCACGCCGTTGTGGGAAACATCCAACGCCAGCAATCCCTTCAATGTATTCAGTGGCGCCACATTGGTGATTTGGTTACGGGCCACGGACAAGCCTTGCAATTGTGGCAGCCCTGCCAGTGTGGTGGCGTCGCTGATGCGATTCTGGTCCAGCGCCAGCGTCAGCAGTTGCGACATGCCCGCCAGACCCGACGGATCGGTGATCTGATTGTTGTAAGCGACGATATTGCGAATCGCGCTGGAATTCGCCAACGCATCCAGCGACGTCAGCCTGTTGTTCGAAACACTGACACTGTTCAACAGCGGCATTTGAGTCAACGGGGTCAGGTTCGTGATGGCGTTGTTATCCAGGGACACGGATCGGGTCAGATCGAATTGCTCCAGGCCCGCCAGGCTGCGAATGCTGCGATCCAGGCAGTAAATCACATCGAACTGTTCCAGATGCGTGAAGCCGGTTTCCTTCAGGCAGGCGCGCAGGCTGGTGTCGGTCACCAGGTTGTAGTTCACACGCGGCCCGATATGGATGGTGACGCTGCGCACGGTGTTGAAGACAGTATTGTTGGGGCCACTGGCGTACGCGGTGAGGCGGTATGTCGTCGTTTGGGTGGGATACACCTTTAACGTGCCCTCGGCGTCCACCGCGCCGATGTCGGGCTCGATCTGCACACCGGTCAGCTGGAATTCATCGTCAACCTCGCCGGTGATACTCCAGGTGAGTTGGCCGTATTCGTTGCCGTTTTTATCCAGCAGGGATTGCCCGGTAAAAGTAACGACAGGTTTGCAGGACGACAGCAGCAGAGTGGTCAGCAATAGCAACAGTGAGGAAAGCCGATACGGAAGGCACAGGCGGTTCATGGCAGGCGTGCTCCTGGTCTTATTGAAAGTTGTTGTATGTCAGTTGTTGTAATAAGTGGACGCGGAACGGTGAGCCATCGAACAGCCAAAATCGATGCGTGCAAGGAGTGTAGTGGAAGTGGCGCATCAGGACGAGCCATTAGCTGACGAGCGTGCGGTGATTTAATAGGCTCAGGTGGTGAAGAACTGCATGCGCAATCGTGGTTATCAGGTACTGCACTGAGGCCTTAGCTAAAAGGCCTCAGCATGAAAAACGTCAGCGCGCCGCGGTTTCCGAGTTGAATGCACCCGGTTCGAATTTTGGTGGGATCGCGGCAACCGAACGCGACAGCGTCACATCACGACCCAGCAGGTGACGATAGATCGCCTGATAGGTGACGATGTTCTTCACGTAGTCGCGGGTTTCCTTGAACGGAATGGTTTCAATCCAGATATCACCCGACACCGCTTTCATTTCCGGTTGCCACGCCCGTGCCCGACCGGGGCCAGCGTTATATGCCGCTGTGGCCAGCACGATGTTGCCATCAAACTGGTCTGACAACTGTTTCAGGAAGTAGGTACCCATCTGAATGTTGCGACTCGGATCCAGCAACTGCTGCTGATTTGGCGTGGGAATACGCATGGAGCGCGACAGCAATTTCGCTGTACCCGGCATGATCTGCATGATACCCAATGCGCCCACCGGCGATTTCGCAGCCGGCATGAACGCGCTTTCCTGACGAATCACTGAATACACCCAGTCCGGATCCAGGCCTTGAGTAGCGGCGTGCTTCAGCACCTGATCC
>DATLII010000385.1:0-10175 GCA_035539495.1 Dongiaceae bacterium | reverse complement strand
AGTTGGGAGAACAGCGTCCTGCCATCGGGCAGAACATAGGACACGCCTTCCAGCGTGAGACCAGGATTCGTCATGCGTTTTCATTCCAAGGATGCCAGGAACTCCCCTGCTGGGGGCCGGTGGAGGCTGGCCGTCAAAGCGACGGCGGCATCAATGGCGCATGGGACGAATACCTTTACTGTGGGGATACGGTTGCAATTGTAGAGGAGGCACTGGAAATGGGCAAAACGGGCGTTTGGCTGATGCTACGCACAAGATCAGTTAGGTTTGCGGCTGCTGGCGATGGCCAATTGTTGTTCCAGCGCGTCCACCGCGACGGGCTTGGTGAGGAAGGCGACCATGCCGGCTTCCAGCGCGGCGTCACGGTGTTCGCTCATGGCATGGGCGCTGAGGCCGACGATGCGGGTGTGACGACAGCCCGGTAATTGCCGCAGCTGGCGGGTGGCCTGGTAGCCGTCCAGGTTCGGCATCTCGCAGTCCATGAAGATCAGATCGTAGGGCGAATCCGTGGTCTGTGCGTTGTGAATCGCTTCCAGGCCGTCGTTGGCGATGTCGGGCACTACGCCGAATTTTTTCAGTAGTCCGCGGATCACCATCTGGTTGACGGGATTGTCTTCGGCCACCAGTACCCGCAGTTGGCTGAAAACGGGTTCGTGTACGCGGGTGACGGAAGTGCGCTCCGGCCCGGTGAACAGTTCCAGCAATTGCAGCCGCAGACCTTCCTGGGTGACGGGCTCCAGCAGCAGGCGCTGATCATGGCGGGCATTGATGGTGAGACTGGCGGCATCGCGCCGGCGTGGCACCAGCAGTAGCGGGCAGCGCAGGCGATGCAGCCAGGCGTCGTAATCGGCTTGCGGCAGATGCTGGCTCAGAATCGCCAGATCGCAGGCCGGGATGGTGTCGCCGTGATCGGGGCGGCCGCCGTCGATACCACGGGCATCGCAGCCCCAGGCAATCAGCATGTCGGTGAGCGCCGCGCGAAACGCGGGCAGGGGATCGATCACCAGCACGCGCCGGCCTTTCAGTGCCGGCACCAATTCCACCCGACTGTCGACGTCGCTGGGAATCACCAGAGTGAAGGTGCTGCCATGCCCCGGCGCGCTTTGCAATTCGATGGTGCCGCTCATCAGGTGCACCAGCGAGCGGCAGATAGCCAGGCCCAGCCCGGTGCCGCCGTATTTGCGGGTGGTGGAGGAATCCGCCTGCGAGAACGATTGGAACAGTTTGCCCTGTTCGTCGGCGCTGATGCCGATGCCAGTGTCGACCACGCTGATTTTCAGCTTGCCGACCGTGTCGCTGTAGTGCGCATGCAGAATCACGTGGCCCTGGTTGGTGAATTTGATGGCGTTGCCGACCAGATTCATGATCGCCTGCCGCAGGCGCGTAGGGTCGCCACTGATCTGATCGGGCACATTGGTTTCAACCTGCAGAATCAGTCGCACCGGTTTGTGTTCGGTGGCGCTGGCGAACAGGGCCATGCACTCGTCCAGCAGGCTGCGCAGCGAAAACCGAATATATTCCAACTGCAGTTTGCCCGCTTCGATCTTCGAGAAATCCAGGATGTCGTTAATGATGGCCACCAACGCATCGCCGGAATTGCGAATAGTGGTAACCAGATGGCGCTGGTGCGGGTTGAGCGGCGTGTCCGCCAGCAGTTGAGTGATGCCAATGACCCCGTTCATGGGGGTGCGAATCTCGTGGCTCATGGTGGCCAGGAACTGGCTTTTCGCCAGTACCGCCTGTTCCGCCACGGCGCGGGCCCGTTCAGCTTCGGCGGTTTTTTCCTGCAATTCCCGCGTGCGTTCCTGCACTGCCTGATCCAATTGACGGTTTACTTCCGATGTTTGCTGCAGCACCCGATCCCGATCCAGATCCCGCAGCCGTTGCACCTGGCGGAATTGCTCGGTCAGGCCCATATTGAGGATCAGCAGCGTGAGCAGGGAGCCGATTTGGGAACCGTAGGTGGTGGCGAAATTCACCGGCACCAGATCGAACGCCCGCAGGATGTTGAGCGCCCCGCCAATGATGAAACCAGACCAGCCGAACAGGAAATACCGGCCGGCTGCGTTCTTGCGTAGGTACTCCTGGATGCCGACGGCCAGCAGCGCCGGTAGTGCCGCCAGGATGGCCACCAGCGCGATGCGGATGGCCCAGGTGAAGGGCAGCAGCAGAGTGGCGGCAATGGCGGCCAATCCTGTTATCCACGCCATTACTTCCAGGTTGTAGCCCAGCAGGCGAATGCGGTGGATGCCGAAATAGGCTTTGGTGAGCAGCAGGCCCAGAATGGTGAGACTGCCGATGGCCAGAGGCCGGATCTCCTTGGCCAACTGGGGATGATCACCCCACAGATACATCATGCCGGTGCCATTCAGCGACAGTTCCATTAGCGCGTAGGTGGCCAGTAGCGTCACGAAATAGATTTGCGCTTTCTGCCGCAGGAAGAAAAACAGGAACGAGTTGACGAACAGAATCACCATGATGGCGCCGTAATACATGCCGAAAAACAGCGTCTCGATGCGTTGCGCTTCTTCGTAAGCCGGCTTGGTGAAAACCACCAGCGGCGCAATCAGGGTGTCGGTGCTTTGCAGACGCAGGTACAGGGTGATCGGATTTTCCGGCGTCAGTCGTAATGGAAAGGAAAAATGACGATCGGCCAGCACCCGTTCCCGGAACGGCTTTTGGTCGCCGGTTTCGATGCTGTGGTAGTTGCCGATGGGATCGGGGTAATAGAACTCGATGTGATCCAGCAGCGGGTATTCAACCTGCAGAATGTAATCGCTGCGGGAAAACACGGCATTGACCAGCTCCAGTTTCAGCCACACTGTGTTATCGGTGAAACCGAAATTGGGGAAAGGGGTAGCCACCTTCTGCCAGCGTTCTTCGGGTATTTGGCGGACGTCGGTGAAACTGAGCTGACCGCCCGGATCCACCAGCACATGGGCGTCGCGCGACACCCGCCGCATGCCGTCGGCGGCATCCAGGCGCACGGGCTCGGCCATAGCGGACTGGGCGCACAGCAGGATCGCGATCAGCAGTACCAGGCGGCGAAGGCCGTTCAGCATGGGTGGTTGCCAACAGAGGTGGTGGAGTCAGTATAGGTTAAACCGGTTTATCCACCGTTGCCGACAGCCCCTTTCCTTTGGCAGGACGGATGACCTATAGTCCCCGCCCGCCGCGTGGGTGAGGTAAAGTTGTACCCGGCGGAATTCTGATTTTGTTATCAACGGAGTTGAACGATGAAGCTGAGATTGCTGACCGGGGTAACCCTGATAGGGGTCACACAACTAGGCATCCTGTCGCCAGCCCTGGCGCAGCCTTATATTGGCGCCAGCCTGGGCCAGGCCGACTACGATCAGGAAGGGGTATCCAACCCCAACGCCTTTGATCTGTTTGGCGGTTTCAAATTCAATGATTACGTTGCCGTGGAAGCGGTATATACGGATCTCGGCGAAGCGGATGTGCGCTTCGTGGAGCAGAGCGTGTATGACTACGGCGGCAATTCCTATGTCATCACCGAGTCATCCCAGGGTGATTTGAGTGCGGATTCGATTGGTCTGGTGGCGAAGATAATCTTGCCTGTGAGCGAACAGCTGGATCTGTATGCGCGCGGCGGTTTTCACGCGTGGGATGCGGAGCTGAAAGGGTTGGGTGAATCGGTCAGCGATGATGGCACGGATTTGCTGCTTGGCTTCGGCATCAGCTATACCTACGGCGATAAGGTGGGATTGGGCGCCCGCTACACGCGCTACGATCTGGATGACGACGATGTGTCGCTGCTGACGGCCACGTTCGAATTCTATTTCTGATGTGCGCTGTGCTGTTTTGAGGGTTGAACCTCGCTTGAATGGGTTTGTCTGATTCCTTTGCAGGCCCATTATTTCAAGCGAAGGAGACTCGCCATGGATAGCGCAGCGGCTACAGCGTTGCACGGCAAACAAATTGCCATGCTGATGACGGATGGGGTAGAGCAGGTGGAGTACACCCAACCTCGTCAGTTTCTGGAACAGCGCGGCGCCAAGGTCACGCTGGTATCGCCCAAGAAAAAAGGCGATCACGTCAAAGGCTTCAATCACCTCACGCCCGCAGATGAGTTTACGGTTGAGTTGGGTGTGTGCGATGCGCATCCAGCTGAATTTGATGCGCTGGTATTACCCGGCGGTGTCGCAAATCCGGATCAGCTTCGGCTGGATCAGGAATCCATTCGTTTCATTCGTGATTTTGCCCGTGAGAACAAACCGATTGCCGCTATCTGTCACGGTCCCTGGACGCTGATCGACGCCGGCGTTGCCGTCGGCAAAAACCTGACTAGCTGGCCCAGTTTGAAGGAAGACCTGATCAATGCCGGCGCCTATTGGAATGACGCGCCTGTGGTGGTGGATGGCAACCTGATTACCAGCCGCAAACCGGATGATATTCCGGCGTTTGAACAGGCTCTTTTAGAACAATTGATTTGAGAGCACTCACGGCGAATGGGAGGAAGAATCTTCCTGGCGCCGATGACTGGCCAGGCCGTCGTCGTCGGCGCGGCGAATGCGGGTATGCAATCGTACCCACAACCGATGCAATAACAGCACGCCGGTAATCAGTGCGCACAACAGCGGCCAGTCATTACCGGCTTTGGCTGCGCCAGCAAAATGCATGACTGCCAGAATGCTGAGTACGTACATGAGCCGATGCAGACGTCGCCACCAGTGATGCAAGTGACGAATCACCACTTTCGGTGACGTCAACGCCAGCAGCAGACAACAGAACCAGGCCGCCACGCCCAGCATCAGGTAATTTTTTTCCGCCAGGTCTTCACGCAGATAATCCCATTCCCACAACGCCTCCAACTCGAAGTAGGCCAGCATGTGCAGTGTGGCGTAAAAAAAACCGTGCAGACCTAATTGCCGACGACATCGAATCAGGAAATTCCAGTCGGACAGGCGTTTGCCGTCACTCAAGTGCAGCGTCGCGCAGAAAAAGCGCAGCCAACGCCGCACCGGTGTGATGGAAAGGGTCGCCAATAAAAAAATCAGCGCAACATGGCCGAGCGAATGGCTGACGGTAGCGAAGGGGTTGATGCCCAAATCATTCCGCCACCAGCGCAATGCTAGCAGCAGTGCCGGTAACAGCGCTGCGCAGAATAGCAGGGCTCGCAAGTAGGCTTCGTATCGATTCAGAACGATGGTCGGTCGTGCTGGAGAGACTGCCATCAGAAATCCCGTTGCAGATCCATGCCGGCGTATAGATGAGCGACATCGCAGGCGTAACCATTGAACGGCAAGGTGGGGCGCTTGCGCAGCTCGCCGATGCGCACTTCCCGTTTTTGGCTCCAGCGCGGATGGGCCACGTCCGGATTGACGTTGGCGTAGAAGCCATACTCGGATGGAACGGTCTGGTTCCAACTGGTGATGGGCTGTTCCGTTATCAGCTCGATGCGCGTGATGGCCTTGATACTTTTGAATGCATATTTCCACGGCACCACAATGCGCACCGGCGCGCCATTCTGTGGAGACAGCGGTGCGTCATACAGGCCCGTAGCCAACAGTGTGAGTGGGTGCAGAGCCTCATCCAGCCGCAAGCCTTCGGTGTAAGGCCAGGGCAATACCGGGCGACGCTGACCGATCATTTCGGCGGGACGCAGTGTGCCAATGAAGCGCACGAACTTCGCCTCGGATTTCGGCTGCGCCAGTGCAAGCAGATCGGCCAGCGGTATGCCGCGCCAGGGCAACACCATGGACCAGCCTTCCACGCAGCGCAAACGGTAAGTTCGCTGTACGCCGGGCAGAGCTGCCAGATCATCCAGGCTCAGCACCAGTGGGCGCTGCACCGCGCCATCCACCCGTAATTCCCAGGGACGAAGCGTGAATGCCTGCGCCAGCGTTGCCACCGCTTCTTTGTTGGTAGAGAACTCGTAATAGTTGTTGTAATGCAACGCACTTTTTTCGGGAGTGAGGGGTTCATCTGCTGCAAGTGTTGAATCGCACTTGTTTGAATCGAATGCCGCTTCCTGTGCCCGCACAGGACCTAATTGGCCGCACAAACCCAACGCCAGCAACTGGCGAATGAAATGGCGCCGGCGCTGAAAAATGGTCTGTGGAGTGATGGACAGCTCGTCAGTCACGCAAGGATTTCAGATACAGAATGAGGGATTCGATTTCCACCGCGCTGAGCTGATCGCCCCAGGGTGGCATCTGCGGCGAACGGCTGACACTGGCGCCCCCTTTGCTGATGATTTGCTTCAGGTAATCATCCGGCAGGCGGCTGGCCGTGAGATCGGCGGGCGGCGGGTTTTTGATGACCTTCGCCATACGGCCATCGCCCTCGCCGAATTTACCGTGGCAGAGTACGCAGCGGCTGGTAAAAATATCCTGTCCCGCTTTGCGCGACACTTCACCCTGGCCGCGCACACTGGCCAACAAAGTGCGAGCCGCTTCCGGTTGTTGCCGCAGTTGCAGAACGAAATCCACTACGGACTCCACTTCGGTCCAGGTCAGATCATTACCCATGGGCGGCATCAGATTGGACACTGTGCCGCGCGTGCCGCCGTACACCACAATATCGTGCACACTGGCGCGATCCTGCGGATGCTTTGGCTTCATTAGATTGGTGTTGGGGTATTGTTTCAGTTTCAGCGGCAGCAGGCCTTCGCCCATGCCGTCATCACCGTGACACAGTGTGCACCGATTTTGAAATACTTCGGCGCCGGCTTGCAGACTGGGGGTGGGATTGTCGCCGGTGGGCGCTTCCGATTCTGCGATGGCCAATTGCGTTAACAGGGCGCTGCTGGCCAGTAAAAGAACGGCACCAAACAAGCGGCGCACGGGTTGCGCGAATGTGAATAAAGTCAGCATGGTCCATGCTCCTTGCCGGACAGGATTTACTTCACGATCACTTTCAGCTGCATGTTGGGATGAATGGCGCATTCCACATCCACCTCGCCGGGCTGATCGAATACCACTTCCTTGGATTCACCCTGCGGGTAGGAACCCAAATCAAACATCTTGGCGTCGCTCAGGCTGAACACGTTGTGAAAGAACGGATCATTGTTAGTGAACTTGATGGTGTCACCCACTTTGATTTCGACCTTGTCAGTGGTGAAGGCTTTATCTTTCTGGCCGACTTCGATCGTTTCCGCCTGAGCGATGCCAGCGTTGAGCACGACAGCCAAAAGAATGAGCGAATAAGTCTTCATGGCATAAGTCTCCTTACCAATGCGGTTACAAGGGAAGTTCGGGCAGTACGAACGGTTGTGGTTGGGTATTCAATGCGTGCAGGAACGCCACTAGGTCCGCCTGCTCCTGCGCATTCAAATTCAGCTTTTTCATGTTGGGCGCCAGATTGGTGGTCACCTCACCGCCGCGCACATAGTGCTCTGTCACCTGTTCCAGTGTGGTCGCCGAGCCATCATGGAAGTAGGGCGCGGTGCGGCTGATTTCCCTCAGGGTGGGTGTTTTGAAAGCACCCTTCATCACAGCCAAGGGCTTTTCTGCATAGCGCCCCACATCGGGATTTTCATGCCCGAACGATGCCAGGCCGATGTTATGAAAACCGCTGTCGGAAAAATTCGGCGCCGAGTGGCACACAGCGCAATTACCTTTGTCCGGATTCACGAAAATCTTGAAGCCATTTACCTGCTGCGCAGTCAGTGCTTTGGCTTCGCCTTTAACCCAGCGATCGAATGGGGAATTGTTGCTGATCACGGTGCGCTCGAAACTGGCCAGGGCTTTTGCGACGGTGATTTCGTTGACAGGTTCACCAGGGTAGGCAGCAGCAAAGTCAGCTTTGTACACCGGGTTGTTCTGCAGGGATTTTATTAGCTGGGGAATATTCATGTTCATTTCGTCGTTCGACATCATGGGCCCCATGGCCTGATCTTCCAACGATTTCTTGCGGCCGTCCCACATCTGCAATGTGTTGTACGCCGCATTTACCACGGTGGGCGAGGCGCGCCCCAACACTTTGCTCTTGAAACCTTTTGCCGTGGGCAAACCGTCGGACCAGCCGAACAACGGGTTGTGGCAGGTGGCGCAGGACATGTTGCTGTCACCGCTCAGGCGCGGATCAAAAAACAGTTTTTTGCCCAATTCGACCCGCGCCGGATTGACGGCATTGTCAGGGGGTGTCGGCACCGCCGGCATCAGCCAATCCTGCAGAGACGCATGGCCCGCTTCAAACGTATAGTCGGAAAATTCCTTGGCCTGCGTGGTCGTGGCCAATACCAGGCTTGCAGACAGCAGAGTGGTAACCATCAGAATGTTTTTCATTGTCTTCGCTCCTTTCCTCAATCTCTCTCCACAAATCCGAAGGCCCCTACACGGCCCCGGTCTAATCTGTTGCAAGTAACGCGATCACTACGGTGCGCTAACTGAAATGGCTCACCAACTGATTCAGATTTTGCGAGGTGGCGCGCAAGTGACCTGACAACGCATCCAGCTGACTGACGTCCTGCTGCGTATGGCTTGCGATCACCGCCAGTTGCTGCACTACCGTGTTGATTTGATCGATCACGGCCTTCTGTTGCTGATTCAGCGTTTGTACTTGTTGCATCTGCTGCCGGTTGCTTCCGGCAGATGCGCTGGCGCTGTCGGTGCTGGTGCCAGTGGCGCGAATGCTATCGATGTTGTCCGTTACCAACCGAGTAGCCTTGTCCAGCGCGGCCACCGATTCTTCCACCGCTTTGGTCATGGCCGCCGCCAGATTGGAAATTTCCGCCACGGCTTCGCCGGAACGTTGTGCCAGTGAGCGCACTTCGTCCGCCACCACTGCAAAACCGCGTCCCTGTTCGCCGGCGCGGGCAGCCTCGATGGCGGCGTTCAGTGCCAGCAAGTTGGTCTGCTCGGAAATATTGCGAATGGTTTGGGTGATGCTGGAAATGGTGCCAGCAGAACTGGCCAGCTCCTGTGCTTTTTGCAGGGCATTGTTCATGTCTTGTTGAAACTGACTGAAGCGATGCAATGTTTCGTTAATGGTATTGCTGGCCAGGCGGCAGGCATCGGCAGTGCGTTCCGCTTCGGCCGCGCTGTCATGCACGCAATCCAGCACCTGATCGGCCATGTCGCTCAGTTGCGATGAACGCGCTCGGATCGCTTCCACGTTATTGTCCAGTTCCCGTGCCTGTTCCATGTTGCGGTGGGCGGCGTCCACCACGCCGGTTGCATCCGTATTCAAACCCTGAGCCTGCTGACGAATGCTTGCCACGATATTGCGCGTGGCATCGGTGGCATTGCGTAGCGAATGAATGGTGAGCCCCAGTTCGTCGTTGCCGGCGGCGGGAAGATTCAGCGCCAGATTGCCTTGGGCGAACGCGGACATAGCGCCACGCACCTGTTGTAGCGAACGCAACAGTAGGCGCACCAGCACCAGGCCCAACACAACAGCGGCCGCAATACCCAACACGAGGATCAGGCTGAGCATAGTGATAATGTCGCGGCCGTGGGTTTCGTTCTGCGCCGCCAGAGTGGATAGACTGGTTTGTTCTTCCTGCAGAATCTGTTGTGCCAGCTGCACCAGACTGTTGAAATCACCGGCCATGGCACTCACTTGTTCTAGCGCAGCGGCATCATCGTTTTTCTTCGCAGCACCCAGCACCTTCATCTGCGGGCCTTTCAATGCCTGTAGTCGTTCCGCCAGTTGGGTCACTTTGGGATTGTCGGGAATGGCGTCGCGCAGACGCTGTACCTGTTCATCCACTGTAGAAGCCGCTTTGATGGTGGCGATAGCACTGGTACGAATCGCATCAGGCTGGTCCGCCGCAATCAGGGCCTGCAGGGAGCGGTCGAAATCCAGAATCGCCACCAGTGCGGTGGACGCAGTATCCTGATGTTGTTGGGATTCCAGGAGCTGGCGGTGCAATTCATGGGTGGAATCGCGAATGGTGAACGCGCTGATACCGCCGATGGCAATGCCGACCAGAACCGGAATCAGCACCACGGCCGCCAGTTTGTACTTCCAGGAAATGGAATGCAGAAAAGTAGCAATTCCCATGCTCGCCTCGGCGGCAATCGCAATCGTCCAGCCAGATCCGGATACGATTGTTGGTGAACTGTCGGGGGGCCTTGCCGGGGACAAGGCAGGGTGTTCTGAATTGAGTCTAGTTCAGGCCTTGCGGAAAGCGTCAAGGCGGATGGCAAATGGCGCCGCAATTACTGGCAGCAGGGCCGTTTTTTCAAGGTAAGAGACGAGTTTCACCC
>DATLII010000384.1:0-15793 GCA_035539495.1 Dongiaceae bacterium | reverse complement strand
CCTTTGTGGCCATTCTGCTGGGTACCATCACCGCGGGTTTGGTGACTCAATGGGAACAAGGGCCGCTGATTCTGGGTATTCTGGTAGTGCTGTTCGCCGTTACAGGCTGGCTCACCAGCCGGCAAATTCCTCCTGGCCCGGCACCCGATCCCACTCTCAAAGTCCGTTTCAACATTTTGCGGGAGAGCTGGCATACCGTGCAGTTCAGCCGCGGCAACAAATCCGTGTTCCTGGCGATCATGGGAATATCCTGGTTCTGGTTTCTGGGCGCGTCCTACCTCACTCAAATTTACAACTACGCAAAAATAGATTTGCACGGCGACCAGTCAGTGGCCACTGGCTTGTTAGCGATTTTCTCCATCGGCATCGCTTTGGGATCGCTGCTCTGCGAACGCTTCTCTGGCCATAAAATCGAGCTGGGGTTGGTGCCACTGGGTTCCATCGGCCTGTCACTGTTCGGCATGGATTTATATTTCCACACCCAGCCTCCCAGCGGCACTGAGTTGATCAGTCTGAGCGCCTTTTTGAAAGAGCCTTTCAGCTATCGTGTACTGATCGACTTCATGCTGATAGGCGTGTTTGGTGGCCTCTACATCGTGCCGTTGTATGCCATGGTGCAGGAACGCTCGGAGGAACAACACCGGTCCCGCATTATTGCGTCCATTAATATCATGAACGCACTGTTCATGGTGGTGTCCGCAGGTTCCGCCGTGCTGTTCCTGGGCGTAATGAAGCTGTCGATCCCGGACTTTTTCCTGGTACTGGCAATCATGAATCTGGTGGTGGCGGGCTTCATCTATTCGATCCTGCCCGAATTCTTCATGCGCTTCCTGATCTGGATCATCACCCACACCATGTACCGGGTGAAGCACACCGATCTGAACAAAATTCCCGACGAAGGCCCTGCCCTGCTGGTCTGCAACCATGTGTCATACATGGATGCGCTGATTATCGCCGGCGCCTGCCGTCGCCCGGTGCGTTTTGTGATGTTCAAGCCTATCTACGAAATGCCGGTGCTGAATTTTATTTTCCGCACGGGTAAAACTATTCCCATTCATTCGAAGAATGTCGACCCCGTAACGTATGAAAATGCGTTCGTGCGTATTTCCGAGGAACTGCGCGCAGGTGAAGTGGTGTGCATCTTCCCCGAGGGCAAACTCACTACGACTGGCGAGATTGACGAATTCAAAACTGGGATGGAAAAAATTCTGGCACAGGATCCGGTTACTGTAGTGCCGCTGGCCTTGCGTGGTTTGTGGGGTAGTTTCTTCAGTCACAAAGACAGCTCGGCCATGACGCGGCTGCCGCGCCGGTTCTGGTCGAAGGTGGAATTGGTGGCGGGTGATTCGGTGGCGCCAGAACAGGCTAAAGCGGTGTTGATGCGGGAGAAAGTGCTGGCACTGCGGGGAGAGTGGCGCTGACAAAAGCGGTATTAATCACGGTCCGCTGACCTTGATTAATACCTGCCTCAAACTTGGTCCACCTGCCGCGCCATCGCCGATTGCAATGGCGATGCTCTCAGGCGCGGCAGGCGTGGATTAGCGCGGTACTTTTGCTTCAGTGGCTCCATCAATTGCATCGTATATTGGTAGTAGTAACCCGCCACCTGCTCCACCGGCAACACGCCAGTGCCGATCTGCATAATCAGACTTTGATGAAACAACACATACGTTCGCACATCGATCAGGCTGAATAATTCCCGGATCACCGCAGCGCGGAGCGGCCGCGTGGAATTCGACATCAACTCCACAATCAGGCCACCGTGCCGGTACAACAGGATTTCTTGCAGACGCAAATCCAACTCTGCCAGCTCATCCAACAATTGTTCGCTTAGCGGATTGGAATCCAATCTGGACACTTGCAGTTGCAATAAATCCCGCACCTCCTCCACCAACTTCGCATCCACAGTGCTTCGCACCAATTGATAAATCAGGCCGGATAGAATGCTGTTGAATGCATCCACCGACTCCAGCTTGATCTCAGTGCCCAGCTCCAGTTCGGGGATATCGAGAATGGCGGTCAGGAAATCCAGACCGGCGTGCTTGCGGTAATCCATGACGGTAATGCCCGAACCACGAACGGGGCGTACCAGATGCATACGGTTGAGCGTGCGCAAGGCCATGCGCAACGATGTTCGGTCCACACCCAAGTCCTCCGCGAACTGGCGTTCGGGCGGCAATCGGTCGCCTGGCTGAAGCTGGCCAATATAAATGCGGGCAATCAGCTCATCGGCAATGAAATCCGGCAGGGTCTTTTCCATAACACTTGATTTCAGGCACTTTGGTTTTTGTTATCCGATCGACTTTGAAGTCTATCACAAAAGCCGCAAAGTACAGGGTGGGCAAGAAAGAGGGGGATTTAGCTTAGCGAACGCGAGGCAATGAAAGATAAACGCAGAAATGAAAAGGCGATGAATCGTCGCCGCGATTCATCGCCTGTTTGCGGGTTTGCTGCTTCTGGGCCGCCCGCTCAGCTTTCTTGGATTTACCGTGGGCACCGCCTTTTTGCAGCAGCGGGTCCAGGGCCAGTCGATTGCGCAGTTTCCTGCGTTTATGCTCCTCTTTCATCAGATTGCTCCTGTGGTTGTGATTGAGTCTCTCTAATATGATGGTCAGCCTTTCACGCACAGCACCTGTTTCAGGCGATGCACGATCTCCACCAGATCCGTCTGGTTAGCCATCACTTCGTCGATATCCTTGTAGGCCGCCGGAATTTCATCGATGACGCCCTTGTCCTTGCGGCATTCCACGCCTTTGGTTTGCCGCTCCAGATCCTCACGCTGAAAGCGCTTTTTCGCCTGCTCCCGACTCATGCGCCGACCGGCACCGTGTGCACAGGAACAGAAGGATTCCGGATTGCCTTTGCCACGCACGATGTACGACTGCGCGCCCATGCTGCCGGGAATGATGCCTAACTCACCCTCACCGGCTCGAATCGCGCCTTTGCGGGTGATATAGAGCGTCTGCCCTAAGTGCTTTTCAATCGCCACGTAATTGTGATGGCAATTGATTGCCTCCGCCGTGAGATCGAACGCCGGCAGATGCACGCGCAGAGCGTCTACCACCAGCTTCATCATCTCGCGCCGGTTTTGCAGCGCGTAGTCCTGCGCCCAATGCACAGCGAATACGTAATCGTCGAAGTGAGGATTACCTTCGCGGAAATAGGCCAGGTCCTTGTCCGGCAGCTGGTGCAGATGCTGCCCCATGTCTCTGCGCGCCAGTGAAATGAAATACTGGCCGATATTGTTACCAATACCGCGACTGCCGGAATGCAGCATTACCCATACATCCTGATTTTCATCCAGACACAGCTCGATGAAATGATTGCCGCCACCCAGACTGCCCATCTGGCAGACCCAGGTTTTGCCGATGTTTTTCATCATGCGACCAATATCAGGATGCTGTCCCAGAATGCGATCCAGACCATCCGCCAGCGGTTTGCAGGCGCGATCGCGGCTGTTATCCCACTTGTGCGCTTCAAATCCCACGGGCACACGCTCTTCGATCTCGCTGCGGATGCGGCGCAGGTTATCCGGCAATTGCCAAGCCTTCAGCGACAGCCGCACGGCATTCATGCCGCAGCCAATGTCCACACCCACCGCTGCCGGAATGATGGCTTCGCGAGTGGGAATGACCGATCCCACTGTGGCACCCTTGCCCAGGTGCACGTCGGGCATGGCCGCAATATGGCCATACACAATCGGCAGATTGGCGATGTTGGCCAGTTGCTGGTACGCCTGCGGCTCGATGTCGCGCGTGTAGATGCGAACCGGCACCTGACCTTTACTGATTTCCTGTAAAACAGGCATGTTGGTTCTCCAACATTAATTCGGTGATTGGCCTCCGCAGCGGCATAAAAAAACCCTGGCTGCATGTGATCGGCAAGCCAGGGTTTTTGAGGAGCCTGACACGGAAGCCGGTTAAACGCTTCCGATCAGTTGTCGAAAGCGACTTAGTTTGTGAGTTGCGTTACCTGCACTGTCATCTTCGAACCTCCTCTTTGCAAATCGATTGTGTATCCGGTTGAGCGCGCATTCTAAATTCGTCCGTTTTCTTGTCAATGCCCGTTCTAAAAAATATTCAGCATAGAACCGCCTGCACTTATAGCCGATTCGCCTCAGTGGCTATACTCAAAAGGTTTCGTTGCTTTTCGTTCCTTAGAGATACCCTCTGCGACAGGAAACTACCCATGGAATTCATTGATTACCTGAAGTATTTCGCCGAGCGCGACGGCTCTGACCTGTACCTGTCCACGGGCGCGCCCCCCAGTGCCAAGTTCTACGGCAAACTAGAGCCCATCGACAAAGATCCACTGCCCCCAGGCCGGGTTCGCGAAATCGCCTACAGCATCATGAATGATGAGCAGAAGAAGGATTTCGAGAAGAAACCGGAGATGAACCTGGCGATTTCCGAGCCGGGCGTGGGTCGTTTCCGGGTGAACATCTTCAAGCAGCGTAATCAGCTAGCCATGGTGTGCCGGGCGATCAAGACCGACATTCCCAATTACCGCGATCTGGGCCTGCCAGACATTCTGCCCAAACTGGTGATGCAGAAACGGGGGTTGATCCTGTTCGTCGGCGGCACAGGATCGGGTAAGTCCACATCATTGGCTGCACTAATCGACTACCGCAATTCCAACAGCGCCGGCCATATCATCACGATCGAAGATCCGGTGGAATTCGTGCATCGGCACAAGATGTCCATCGTCAACCAGCGTGAAGTGGGCATGGACACTAACTGCTATGACGACGCGCTGGAAAACACGCTGCGCCAGGCGCCGGACGTGATTCTGATCGGCGAGATCCGCACCCAGGAACAGATGGAACAGGCAATTGCTTTCGCCGAAACCGGCCACCTGTGTATCTCCACCCTGCACGCCAACAACGCCAACCAGGCTCTGGACCGCATCATTAACTTTTTCCCCGAGGAACGGCACAAGCAGCTGTTCCTGGATTTGTCCCTCAACATGCGCGGTATCGTGTCCCAGCGCCTGATTCCCACCGTTGACGGCAAGCGCTGCGCCGCTATTGAGATCTTGCTGTCAACACCGCGGGTGAATGACCTGATCAAGCAGGGCAAAGTGGACGAAATCAAGGAAGTGATGTTGAAGTCCGAAACCCAGGGTATGCAGACGTTCGATACCGCACTCTACAAGCTGTATAAGGACGGTCTGATCTCGATGGACGAAGCGTTGAAGAACGCCGATTCGAAAAACAACCTGCGCCTGCGCATTACGCTGGAAGAAAACCCCACGTCGGTGAGCAAGGAACAAATTGCCAAAATGAACGAACCGGAACCGCCATCACAGAAAGAAGAAAAACCTGCGCCGAAACCAGCCGCCAAATTGACAGAATTGTCGCTGGAGCCTATCGCCGATCCGGAAGAAGAAAATAACACCCGCCCCGTTTTCAAGCCGCGCTAAGCGCGGCTTGAGGCTCACCAAAACAGCGCACGCATTATAGAAAATCAACTCGCCCATTATAAAAAAATCATTCATTCATTTTTCTGCTCTTTATGGAAAACGCGTCTACTATTTCCGTATGCGCTGTGCATTCAATCACGAATCACATTACGCATGGAAATAGCAGCAGAGATCATGCCCGCGAATTTCCTGGTATGAGCCGACCCCAGCGCGGTTATCAGGATAAATTTTTCAGCGGGCATGATTTCTCAAGATAGCGAAAGCGGACTTCGGTGCCCCTTCTTGCGGTGGGGTCTTAACGGCCGCAATTAGTCTGGCATTGATCGGCTTTCACGTATTTGTCTTGGTGGAGGTCGTGTATGCGCCGCAGAATTCAGCCCGTGGCATTATCTGGAATAATGCTTTCTTTACTCGCCAGCTCCGCGCTGGCCAATCAGGATCTCTTCCTTTACGAACAGTGGGGCTTGAACAATGTGCCCCGCACGCTACAGAACAGCGCCTCTCTTACAACCAGCGCCAGCATCGAAACCATCGGCTCCTGCGCTGCCAAACCCGTCATCAGCAATGGTCAGTACAGCTGCGCCGAGTACAACGTACCTGGCGTGGTGGACATGGACATCAACGCACCGGAAGGCTGGAATGCTTACTCGCCCTCGCCCACATTGGCGCAGGATGAAGTGGTCATTGCCTTGGTGGATACCGGCATCGATTACCGTCACCCCGATCTGAAAGACCGCATCTGGCTGAACCGTGGCGAAGCGACCGGCCAGGACAGCAACAACAATGGCGTGGATGATGGCTGCGAAGACAGCATCGACGGCGACAACAACGGTTACCTGAACGATTGCCACGGTATCAGCGCAATGGTACCGCGCGTGAATTCCAATGGTTCACTCAACCCGGCCGCAGGCGATCCCTTGGATGGTAGTGTGGGCCACGGCACCAACATGGCCGGCGTTATGGCTGCCGCCAGCGGCAACCTGAACAATCAATTTTTGGGTGGCGTGGTGGGTGTCACCAGCGTTGAACCCAATATCCGCATCGCTACTTGTAAATCCGGCCAGGCTGAATCCGACGTGTTTCCGCTGATTCCCGGCATCGCTATTCCCGTGGCCAGCGAAACTGCTATTCGTCAGTGCATGCAGTATTTCCACGATCTGAAAATGGCCGGGGTGAATATTGCCGTGGTGAATGCATCCGGCGGTATGTCCCATTACATCAACCTGTACAACGTGATGTTTGCACTGGTGAATCAAAAGTATTGGCTGGATACGCCGGCCATGCAGACGTTGGCTAATCTGATGGAGCAGGATGACATCGTGGTGGTGGCCGCCGCTGGTAACAATGGTTGGAACATCGATCAGACCGTGAATGAGCGCGCTTATTTCCCCGCCGCATTCAAGAACAGCAATATCATCGGCGTGGGCGCGATTAATAATCAGGGTGAGCTGTGGAGCGGTTCCAGCTATGGGCGCTGGACCGTGGATATTGTGGCGCCGGGTGAATCGATCCTGAGCACAACGCCAGGCGCGCCTATCGTGGCGCCTCAATATCAGGATTATGTGGTGAGCCACGGCACGTCTCAGGCCACCGCGTATGTATCCGGCGTGGTCGCACTGCTGCGCGCGAATTCCGCCACTGCGAATCTGAGCGCCAGCGCGATCCGCCGTTTGTTGTTGAGCAGCGGCAAGCCGCTGGCAGCCGCGAATACAAAAACCGTGAGTGGCAGTCTGGTGCGTCTGGCGGATGCCAACGGCCGCGGCGCGCTCACCTGTAACAATCAGGTATTTCGTCGGCGACAACAGCCTGCAGCCAATTCCGTGGTAGCGTTGGCCAGCGAAACCGTGCAAATCGAAGTGCAGAATTTCAATTGCGCCTATCCTGGTACTGAAACATCGCTCACTGTGACCGTGTCCCCTGGCAACACCAGCTTCCAGTTGCGCGATGATGGTATCGGCGACGATGCCGTACCGGGTGACGGCGTTTATTCCGGTTCTTGGGTTGTGCCCGCCGGCGCGTTCGAGTATTTCCTGACAACCGGCGCGGATTCCGTCACCGGTACAAGCGATGTGCTCAATGTCAAAGCGGGCATCATCGTCGACAATACCGATGCTGCTGCAGATTACGTTGGCAAATGGTGGCCATCCACGCTGCGTTCGGGCTACCTCGGCAGCAACTATCGTTACGCCACCGAAGCCGATCCGGAGAAACTGTTCACCTGGTCGCCGCTGATCAACGAAGCCGGCTACTACCATGTGTACGCCCGCTGGCCCCAAGGCCCGAACTTCGCCAGCAACTCCACCTATCGCGTGCATCATCAGTCGCCGCAAAATGGCACCGAGCTGATTACCGCCGTCAACGTGAATCAAACCACCAACGGCAATCAGTGGCGTGATCTTGGCTTGTATTGGTTCAACGGTGGCATTCACTCCATCGATCTGACCAATGCCGGCGCCAATGGCACTGTGATAGCCGATGCGATCATGCTGGTGCCACAACTCTAATCCTTCGTACTTTTGACCCGCATCAATGCCGGCTGTAGTTTGCGCCGGCATTGCTGTTTTCGCGCCTGCAAAACCTGACCGGGATCATGGGAATCAACCGCCCTGCTGCTAGCCTGAAGGCAATTGAAGCGGAGGTGTCCCATGTTCCTAGATGATGTTGTAATTGCCGGTTTGATTACCGTGGGTGGCACAGTGGTGTTCCTGTGCGCAATCGGTGTGTTCGTCTACCAGGACATGCAGCGCAAGAAGCAGAAGCAACAGCAACAGGGATGACCAGAAAAAGCCGGGGGCGCGGGCGCGTCCCCGGTACATAACGCGACAGGTCTTACAGGTTGATTTGCGGACTGGTGAACCTGAGGAGTCATCCAGCCCTGCGCTTGTAAGACTAGCGGCGAAACGTGACAACCAGGTTACCCGAAAGTGTACCCGGGCAAAGGCTAGCAAATAGATTGTGATAGACTGCCGGCAGGACAAGCCTGTTTCGCCGGAGCCCGCGTCATGCCTACCATTCTGGTGGTGAACTGTGGCAGTTCATCCATCAAATTCGCCCTGTTTCCCAGCACAGATTCGCGCCAGGTTGCCGATCAGGCTCTGTGCGAAGGTACCGCCAGCCGCCTGCAGGAAAGCGGACAAGGCCACTTGCAAATCCGCTATGCCGGCCAGCGTCATGAACAAGCGCTGACAACCGATGGCCACGCCGGCGCGCTGCAAGCCATCGTGCAGCAGTTGGATCAATGGCAATTGCTAAAAGAGGTAGTGGCGGTTGGCCATCGCGTGGTACACGGTGGTGATCGCTTTCGTCAACCCACTGCCATCGACTCCGCTGTTCTCGATCAGATCGAACGCTTTTCCGATTACGCGCCGCTGCATAATCCGGTGAATCTGGATGGTATTCGCATCGCGCGCCAATTACTGCCGTCCCTGCCCCAGGCTGCCATTTTCGACACCGCTTTCCACGGTACCCTGCCTGCGGTCGCCTATCACTATGCCGTGCCTGCACAATGGCACACGCAGTGGGGCGTACGTCGCTATGGTTTTCACGGCACCAGTCACCAGTTCATCGCCGAATCCATTCCCAAGCTGATCGGCATCGAATCCAATAACGTACGCGCCGTGTCCGCGCATTTGGGCAACGGCTGCAGTCTGTGCGCCATCAAAGGCCGCCTCAGTGTCGACACCTCAATGGGATTCACGCCACTGGAAGGCCTGGTGATGGGCAGCCGCAGCGGCGATCTGGATCCAGGCCTGCATGAATATCTGGCCGACAAACTGCAAATCGACATTCACGAACTGACCAAGCGCCTTAACCGCGAAGCTGGCTTGAAAGGTGTGTCTGGCATCGGCAATGACATGCGCGAATTGTTGCAGGCCGCCGACACCGGCCATAACGGCGCGCGTCTGGCCGTTGATTTGTTTTGCTACCGCCTGGCAAAAAGTATCGCGTCTTATCTGGTGCCACTGGGCCGCATCGACACCATTGCCTTCACCGGTGGCATTGGCGAAAACGCGGCGCCGATCCGCGCCCAGGTAATAGAGCTGCTGCAAGGTTTGGGCTTCCGTCTGGATGCGGAAAAAAATGCGGCGCGCAGTAGTGAACCGCGCAATATCGCCGCCGATGGCGCACCGGCCGTGCTGGTGATTCCCACCCGCGAGGAATGGATGATCGCCCGCCAGACGCTGCAGCTATTTTTTCCGCCGTCTCCGTGCATGCCTTAACGACACTCTTTAAAACAGGACTTTCTAAAACAGGAACGTGCCGATGAAAACCTTGTTGCTGGCTCCCACCGAATCCGGCGTCGGACTCACCACCATCTGCCTGGGTCTACTGCATGCGCTGGACCAAAAAGGTTTGCGCGTGGCGTTCTGCAAGCCCTTTGGCTATTTGCAGGAAGATAATGGCGATCGTTCCGTGCAATTGGTCCGCCGCTACACCGGGCTCAATCCGCCGCAACCGCTGCCCTGCTCCACTGCCGCAAGGCTGCTGGCGTCCAATCAGGCTGATCTGCTGATGGAAGATGTGATTTCCCTGCGTCAGCAAATTCTGGATAGCCTGCCCTATACGCCGGATGTACTGGTGCTGGAAGGCGTCAATGTCGCGCTGGATGATCCATCGCTTTCGCAATTGAATGCGTTGATGACACGGGCACTGGATGCGCAGGTGGTGCTGGTGACAACGCCACTTTCGCAATCGGTGGAAGAACTGGAGCAGCGTCTGGAAGCAGCGGCACGCCAATTCGGTGGTGTCAGTGATCACCGCGTAGTGGGCTGTATTCTCAACATGCTGAACGCACCGCTGGACCGTCACGGCAATATCCGCCCTGATATTCTGTCCCCAACCTTCAACAACGCGCTCACCAGCGAACAGTTACACAGTGGTCTACCCATTTTGCAGCGCCCGGATTTTCATTTGGCCGGCGCAATTCCATGGGATCCGGAAATGACCGCGCCGCGCACCTGGGACGTGGCGCATTTCCTGGGCGCTCACACCTTGGCTGCGGGCGAAATCAAACAGCGGCGTGTATTGCGGGTGGTGATCGCCACACAAAACATCGGCAACCTGTTGCCACAATTACTGCCAGGCACGTTGGTAATCACCACGGGCGACCGCGAAGATGTGGTGGTCGCCGCCGCATTAGCGCAACTGAATGGCGTGTCGTTGGCGGGTTTGCTGTTCACGCAGCCATCGCAACTGGCAGAGTCGGTGCAGGAATTCTGCCGCCAGGCGGTTGAGCGCGGCCTGCCATTACTGCAATCAGAACAGGACAGCTACCAGCTCATCAATCTGCTGCCGGGCTTCGACAATCGAGTGCCCGTGGACGATGACACCCGCACTCAGCACATCATGGAATCCGTGGCGCAGAATCTCGATAAACAGTGGCTGGAAAATCTGCTGGCCAATGAGCGGGAACGGCGCCTGTCGCCTGCCGCGTTCCGTTACAACCTGGTGCAGCGCGCCCGCGCCACCCGCAAAACCATTGTGTTGCCCGAGGGCGACGAGCCACGCACCATCAAGGCCGCTGTCACCTGTTTTCATCGTGGTATCGCTCGCTGCCAGTTGCTGGGCAATCCCGATAGCATCCGTCAGGTGGCCGCCGCCAACGCCATTACGCTGCCGCCGGAACTGGAATTGATCGACCCGGCACCGCTGCGCGCGGGTTGCCTTGATCTGCTGCTGTCGCTGCGCAAACACAAGGGTTTGACCGAGGAACGGGCCTGGCAGGAATTGGAAGACAACGTGGTGCTGGGCACGTTGTTGCTGTATCAGGGCAAGGTCGACGGCCTGGTGTCCGGCGCGGTGCACACAACGGCGAATACCATTCGCCCGGCGCTGCAACTGATCCGCACCAAGCCGGATATTCGCATTGTGTCGTCCATCTTTTTCATGTGTCTGCCGGAGCAGGTACTGATCTTCGGCGACTGCGCCATCAATCCCGATCCCAATGCAGAGGAGCTGGCCGACATCGCCATTGCCAGCGCCGATTCCGCCCGCGCGTTCGGCGTGACGCCGCGAGTCGCGATGATCAGTTATAGCACGCTGGAATCCGGCACCGGCAGCGACGTGGACAAAGTGCGGGAAGCCACTCGCATCGCGCAGGGCAAACGGCCTGATCTGCTAATCGACGGGCCGTTACAATACGATGCAGCGGTAAGCCCTTCCGTTGCAGAAAAGAAAGCACCCGACAGCAGCGTGGCAGGCCATGCGACTGTGCTGATTTTCCCGGATCTGAATACCGGCAATACCACTTACAAGGCGGTACAACGCGCCGCGGATCTGGTGAGCATCGGCCCCATGCTACAAGGCATGAAA
This sequence comes from Dongiaceae bacterium, assembly GCA_035539495.1. Taxonomy (GTDB): domain Bacteria; phylum Pseudomonadota; class Gammaproteobacteria; order Pseudomonadales; family Ketobacteraceae; genus Ch67. The sequence continues at coordinate 4,060 of DATLII010000384.1, read as the reverse complement.
AAACCGGTGAATGATTTATCGCGGGGCGCCACGGTGGATGACATCATCTACACGATCGCGTTGACGGCGATTCAGGCGCAGGAAGGTTAATGTAAAAACGCTTCGGCGTTTTACATCAGCCGCCCAATTTCAAATGCGCGATCGACTGCATCATCCGCGCTGACAACTGCGCCAACGTACGCGCCGCATCCGCATTGCGCTTCACGCTGGTGGATACCGTATCCATTTCATCCCGCAGCTTGATCACATTCTGGTTCACACTTTCCACCGTGGTACTCTGCTCGGTGGTGCTTACCGCGATCTGAGTGTTGGAATCATTGATGCGTTGCGCGTTAACCGCAATCTCGCTAATGACACTCCCCGCCTTCTGTGCCTGATCCGCACAACGGCCCGCTTCTTTGGACCGCTCTGTCATCACCGAGACCGCATGCACTGAACTCTGCTGCAGACGATCCAGCATGCTCTTGATCTGATCAGTGGAATCCTGCACCCGTTGCGCCAGACTACGCACTTCGTCCGCCACAACTGCGAAACCACGTCCCTGCTCACCCGCACGAGCCGCCTCGATCGCGGCGTTCAATGCCAATAGATTGGTCTGTTCCGCAATGGACCGGATCACATCCAGCGCAGACCCAATGGAACTGGTTTCGTCCGCCAGCTTGTGCACCACGTCCGCGCCGGCGCGAATATCGTTGGCCAGGCGAGTGATTGCATTCACCACCTGATCCACCTCCTGATTACCATTGCGCGCTACTTTTACCGATTCCATCGAGCGCACATTGTTGTCGTTGGCGTTACGCTGCACATCCAGACTGGTGCATGCCATTTCAGTGATCGCTGCCGCCAGCGCCTCGGTCTCACCCTGCTGCACTTCCACGCTTTGCACATTGCGACTGGATTCTTTTGCCAGATGCTCCGCCATGGAATCCATCGTGAATGCGGCGGCGCGAATTTCTGTCACGATGCGCCCCACATCCCTCACCATGTTATTGAAGGCCAGCGTCATCTGCCCCACTTCATCGTTGGAAACCGATACCGCCCGCACCGACAAGTCGCCGTTCTCATGCACTCTACGCATCGCATCGCGCAATGCAGTGATCGGCTTCGACACAAATAAAATCAGTGCCTGCGACGACGCCAGAATCACCAGCATTAGAAACAGCACCACGCTGCCGTAAAAAATTGCTTTATCCAGACACAGGGCAAACAGGGAAGGCACCGCCACCGCCAGGCCGATACGGCTGCCATCGGAACCTGACTGAATTGCAATGTAACGCAGCGGATCGGAGCCAAACAGCGTCGCCCACAGTGACGACATTCCTGCGTCAGCCAGCTGATCATTAAATTGGAAACCGCTCCGAGACGTCAGACGAGCCACACGCCGCTGCAACTGCGCTTCCGGCGCAATACCGTGATCCTGCCAGCGGACACCGCCGTCCGTGATGACAAAACCCTGCGGCAAGTTCAACGCATTCGCCGGCTGTTGTGCCTGCACCGTCAACAACTGCTCTGCCTGCTGCTGAGCCTGTTTCAACAGGCCAGCACGGTAGTCCACGACTGCCGTCAACGTCAGCAGCAGCATGCCCGCGAAACTCACCAGATTCAGCAACCAGAATTTATACTTGAGAGGAAGATCCAACAGATAACGCACGATAATTCCCATACAGCATAAGGTTCGACAGAATTATGACGGGCTGATCCAAAAGCCGGTCACGCACTGGATAACTCATGTTGGGTAACTATAGCCGAACCTGCTGAATGTGCAGGGAATCTTCAGGCCGACCACTCCACTTCGTAGCCTGAATATTTGCGGATGTTAATCACACCGGTATCCAGCATCAGATACTGACCTTTGATGCCCAGCAGCGTACCTTGCAATAAAGGCTCCTTGTCCAGATTGATGCTGGTCACTTTTACCGGATATTGCAGTACGGGATAGGCGATTTGCACCATTTCCGCGTGCGGCAGCGGTGTCAGCGCATCGGCGCCCAATTCCACGCGCAACGCCTCCAGATCAGCAGCGCTCAGTTGCAGCAGGCGATTCCGCTCCGCCACCAGATCCACTTGCGTCACCTGATTTTTCAACATGGCCTGCCACTGGGTTTTGTCACTCACCCACTTACCTATCGTGATTTCCACCAATCCGGACTGCAAACGACTGCGCACATGAAAAATCGGCAGCGCTTGCACCGCGCCCTGATCGATCCAGCGCGTGGGCACCTGATTATCGCGCGTGATACCGACTTTCAAACCCGACGAATTGGCCAGGTACACGGTGTGCGGACGAAAACAGAATTGCTGGGCCCATTCCGGCTCGCGGCAGGTGCCGGCGGCGAAATGACATTGCTCAGGCTTGATAATACAAGTGTCGCATTGCGCCAGAGAGCGGAAGCAGGGAAAACAATAGCCCTGATCGAAACTCTTGTTGGTCTTGCGGCCACAGTGAACGCAGAAAATCCGGCCGGTGTAACGCATTTGTACGCGCTGTCCCAACAGTGGATTCAGCGGCACCACCGCATCACCCAGCGGCAGTCCATACTGCACGGGGGTTTGCAGTTCAGTCTTCAATTTCGCCAATGTACCGATCATGACAATTCATTCACTACAGCCAGAACAGGAGGCGCCACGTTACCAATCCACCTTGACCGGGTCAAACTGCCGTGTCGATACTGCGCCACAGCAGGTCACTTATAACTAACCGCTCAAGACCGGCCTTTCGCTACATCCAGGCCCTTATGGAGAAAACCATGTCCAGCAATACGTCATACAAAACGCTGACCGTTTCGATTCAGGACAAAATCGCCCATCTGGTATTGAATCGCCCTGCCGAGTTCAACACGATGAACGTGGATTTCTGGCACGAATTGCCCCAGGCCATCCGCAGCATCGACGAACAGGCAGCGGCCCGCGTGATCGTGATTTCCTCTACCGGCAAGCATTTCACCGCCGGCATGGATTTGGGCGTGTTCATGAACCCTAACAATATTTCCCTGCGCGGCGATCCAGCGCGGGCAGCGGAAAACCTGCGCCGTTTGGTGTTGCAACTGCAGGATGCATTCAACGTGCTGGAAACCGTGCGCATGCCAGTGCTGGCAGCGATCCAGGGTGGCTGCATTGGTGGTGGCGTCGATATGGTGAGCGCCGCCGATTGCCGTTACTGCACCGCAGACGCTTTCTTCTGCATCAAGGAGACCGATCTGGGTATGACCGCGGACGTGGGTACCTTGCAACGGCTACCGCACCTGATTCCCCAGGGCATGATTCGCGAACTCGCTTACACCGCTGGCAAACTGTCGGCCCAACGGGCGAAAGAAATCGGTCTGGTGAACGAGGTATTTGCGGATCAAGCGGCGCTACTCGATGGTGTGATGAATATCGCGCGGGAAATGGCGAAACGCTCTCCGATGGCAGTAGCCGGTTGCAAGGAAATGATCAATTACACGCGGGACCACAGTGTGGCGGACAGTTTGAAATACATGGCTACTTGGCAATCCGGTATGTTCCGGCCGGAGGACATGATGCAGGCACTGACGGCGCAGCAGCAGAAAACCGCGCCGGAGTTTGCGGAGATTTATCCGATTCGGCCGCCGTTTAGCGGCAATTGATTCGCGTACGAACTTGGCTGAGCAGAGCGTAGTAGCGGGCCGGCACTTTAAGAACGTCAGCGGCCATGGATGGCCGCGGCCGAGCCTACAGGGATGTACTTGTGGCGTTTCTTAAAGTGCTGGCCCGCTACTACGCTCTGCTCCCGCAACAAACTCAGCTCACAACCCCAACCTCACCCCGCCCGCAACCGCTGCGTCTTAAACCCGCGCACCGCCCCCACCGACACATACCGCAAGAATCCCAGCAACGGATGCTCATTCGGCTTCGTCGGCTCACCTTTCGCAATGCGTTCCAATTGCTTGGTGTACCAGGCCGTCTCCATCATCGCCATATCGTCGATCACTTTGATACCGGTCAAGCGACGCTTGATATCCGCCCGCGTCACACTGCCATTCAGCAAACGCTGCGGCAAATCCGGCACCACCGCCAGCGGCCGTGCAATGCCCACCATATC
>DATLII010000383.1:0-4510 GCA_035539495.1 Dongiaceae bacterium | reverse complement strand
AGGACAATTCCAGCAGATGGCTGAGCGGCAGAATGGACAGCAACGCATCGCCGGGTTTTACGCCAAACAGATCCCGCAGGCTCTGCATTTGATGGAACAGATTGCGTACGCTGGTTTCCACCGCCTTGGGTTGGCCGGACGTGGCGGAGGTGAATGCGATAACAGCAGTGGCGTTTGCGCTCAACGATTTTGGTTGGAATCCAGCCGGCGCGGATTCGAAAGCGCCGATGGCGCGACTGTCACGCCGGTCTTCCAGATCCAGTAATGCCAATGCACCGTGCCAGCCTGCCAGTGCCATGGCCTGTTCGGCCACGCCCTGTAATTTGGGCGACAGGAACAACACCGCCGGTTGGGTGTGCTGAATAAAGGTGGCCAGCTCCTGGGGCGTGGATTTGGCGTCCACAGGAATCGCCACCGCACCCGCATTCATGATGCCGAAGAAGGCCAACGGCCATTCCAGGCGCGATTCGGCAAAGATCATGCATTGGCTGGCCAGATCTTTCTGCAATAACCAGTGAGCGATGTTGTTGGCAATGCGAGCGCAATCGCGAAAGTCGACGCTACGCCAGCGGCCGCCTGCGCGGTCAGAAAAGGCGGGATATCGGCCATATTCATGTCGGGCAGCTTGCAATAGGTTCGAAAACGAAAATGTTTGGAGCGAATTTGCGACTTGGCTTTCCTTTTTGATACCAAAGAGTAAACGTTCCATGCTGTCTTCCGCCCAAAAAGTGATCAATCGTATGCCGGGAGCCGTATAAGGATAGCCATTTATGCCTGCACCGGCTTGTGCAGATTCTGCAGTGTTTTGTTAGCCATTTGTAACTTGGGGGATTTTCATGAAGACATCACAATGTTTTGTTTAAGCTGGAAATTGTAGCGTTTTTTTAATGTTAATTGACTGTTGGTCGGGAAATGACGACCATGACCGCGCAGGGTATAGTCGTTCGCGTGTGCACATTTTGCCAATTTGATTTGTGTGTTTTTTGATCGGTTGGCGCAAGTTGTACTAATATTAATCACTGTTGTTCGATTTTGTTCGTTTTGCGAACCTGCGGCGGCGGTAGCGGATGCCAGCGGCCAATAGCTCGATCGAGGATGCGGTACATGACGGATATCTATTTGAATTTCCCCGCCTTTCGGCTTGGCGGTCAGCGTCGCACGCTGGCGGAGACCGAGGCGGCCAACGGCCTATTTTCAGCTGCCGGGGCCTTGGGGGACGCTGGTTTTGGCACCCACCATGTCTGCCCTGACGATGAGTCCGCCTACGACCTGGCCCGGGGCGCCCTGGATGACATGCTCACCAGTTACCCGGAAACCCGTGACCTGCTGCCCCGCATCGATCTGATTCTGTATGTCACCTGTCTGCCGTTGAATGGCAACCACGGTGATGTCAGCCAATTTGAAAGCAGCCGCGACGTCAAACACCTGATGGATTTTCCCGCCAGTCGCCTGCAGGCGGATTTCGGCATGGAAAACGCCTACGTCATGGGCATCAACCAGCAGGCCTGCACCGGCATGTTGGGCTCGATCCGGGTGGCGGCTTCGATGTTGCGAGCCGAGCCGGATCTGCAGCATATCCTTTGTATTACCGCCGACCGTTTCCCCAAAGGTGCTGCCTACGAACAAGCTTACAACCTGATCTCGGATGGCGGTGCCGCCTGTATCGTGAGCCGTGAGGCGCGCGGATACCGTTTTCTGGGTGCGCACCACATCACCAACGGTGCGATGGCGACTGCCAACGACGAGGAAACGGCTGGCTTCTACTTCAGCTATAGCCATCGCATGATCACCGAGCTGTGCAATAAAGCCGGCATCACCACGGCGGATGTGCGCTGGATCGTGCCGCAGAACACCAACCGTAAAGCCTGGCGTATTTTGTCGAGCGTGTTGCGTTTCGATTTTCAACGCATCCTGATGCCCACCATCGGCACTGCCGGCCACTGTATTTCCGGCGACAACATCATCAATTTGAAAACCGTGCAGAGCGAAGGCCAGATCCAGCCCGGCGACAAAATCCTGTTGCCGATGGCGGGTTTCGGTTTGAACTGGTCCTGCATTCTGCTGGAGAAGGTGGCTGACTGATGGAGCGTATCGCCCGTATTGCCCGCAAGTTGAGTGACGCTTCTGTGAAGCGTTACAACAGCCCGTATGAAGAATTTCAATGGCCCGACAGCCTGAGCCTGGACGACTGGCACTTTTCGCCGGAGCTGATTTCGATTCATGGCTTGGAGGAATTTGCCGGGCTGAATGAAGTGCAGCAGAAAAAATTGGCTTTCTGGGAAGCGGTAAATTTTTTCGGGTTGAATATTCACGGTGAAAAGGCCCTGATAGCCGGCCTGGCGGAGCATTTGTATTACCTGGATTGGTCGCCGGAACTGTCGGAATACCTGCACCATTTTCTCGACGAAGAAAACAAGCACATGACGGTGTTCGGCAACTTCTGCCATCGTTACGGCAAGAAAGTGTACCCCGACAAGAAAATGAGTTTTCCGCGCAAGTATGAAAAGGGCGAGGCGGATTTTCTGTTCTTCGCCAAAGTGGTGATCTTCGAAGAGCTGGTGGATCACTACAACATTTTTATGGGCAAGGATGAGCGTTTGCATCCGCTGGCACAGCACATCAATCAGTACCACCACAATGATGAATCCCGCCATTTGGCGTTTGGTCGCGAACTGGCGAAAAAACTGTTCGAGCAGTGGTCGCCGATCTGGAAGCCGGAAACCGTGGCGGGCGTGCAGTCTTATTTGTCGAATTACATGGTGTCGACCTGGCGCGAATACTACAACCCGGCGGTGTATGCCGATGCGGGATTGGAAAATGGCTACGCCCTGTATCAGAAAGCCTGGGATGCTCCTACCTGTCGTGTCCACCGTCAATCGGTGTCGCAGGCCTGCATCGACTTTTTCCTGGAAAACCGCATGATGATCGAGGCGCCCGCTGTATGAGCCGCACTATGAGTAGTAACGTGAAAACCCAGATTCGCGAATGGATTCTGGCCAAAAATCCCCAAGTAGATGCTGGCGCGTTGACAGACGACACTGCCCTGTTGGAGAAAAAAGTCCTCACCTCGATTCAGATCATGGATCTGATTCTGTACCTGGAACATTTGCAGGGGCGGCCACTGGATATCGATCAGGTGCAGCCGGAAAATTTCTATTCCCTGAACACCATCTGCGCTGCATTTTTTGCCGAGGCGGTGTGAGATGAGTGCAGAACGGATTCTGGTGACCGGCGCCGACGGCTATATCGGCAAATTGATTTGTGATCGCCTGCTGGCCAATACAAACGCGCAGCTGGTGTTGTGGGTGCGTTCCAATGATGCGGACGAATTCGACCGTAAGCGCGCGCTGCTGGAACAGAAATATGCCGCGCAGTGGGAGCGGATCGAGCTGCATACCGGCAACCTGTATGCAGAGGCGCCTTTTGCTACCGTAAATCCGCAGACACTGGACCGTATCATCCATGCGGCAGCGGTCACGGCGTTTAATGTGAAAGAAGATGTTGCCAACGCTGTGAATCGCGACGGCACGCGCAAGCTGCTGGTATTCGCGCGTGGTTGTACCCAATTGCGTCGTTTCTGTTATGTGAGCACGGCCTACGCGGCGGGATTGGCGGCGGGCGCTGTCATCGAGCAACCCTTGCCGCCGACGGGACCGTTTGCCAATCACTACGAACGCTCCAAGTGCGAAGCGGAAGCGATTCTGCTGAACGAATATGGCGATCTGCCCTGGCACATCTATCGTGTGGCCACGGTGATTTCCCATAACGACGCGGGCGATGTCAGCCAGTACAACGTGTTCCACAACACCATGCGGCTGCTGTTTTACGGATTGATTTCCATGTTGCCCGGCACCGAGGAAACGCCGATCTATCTGGTGACCGGCGAATGGGTGGCGGATGCGATCGCGGAGCTGAGCGTGAAGGCTGTGCCCGAGCGCCAGTTTTTCCATGTGTGCCACCGGCAGGAAGAATCGCTGCCAATTGGTCGCCTGGTGGATCTGTGCTTTGAAGTGTTCGGCAACGATGAAGCTTTTCGCAAGCGCCGCATTTTGCGACCACTCTTTACTGATTTCGAATCGTTTGAGCTGTTGGCAGAAGGCTTGAGCGGATTGTCGGGGCAGGTGGTGTCGCAAGCGGTGGAAAGTATTCGCCCGTTTGCGCCGCAGATGTTCGTTACCAAACAGTTTAACAATGACCAGTTGAGAGTTGCGCTGGATCGTTATCGTGCGCCGGATCCGGAAACACTGGTGCGTAATACCGTGCGCTATTTGGTGCAAACCAAATGGGGGCGGGAGGTTTGATGCAACAGGTGGTCCTGCAACGTCTATTGGGTGTGGAACAACGCTTGGCGCATTTCGCGGATGCGGAAGCGCGGCTGTGGTCGTCGACGGATGTATCGTCTGTTGGCGCCAAAGCCGGCAGCAAGAGCGGTACCCGATTGTTGCGTCAGGCCCGGCAGTGGTTGGACCGTACACCGCAAAGCACCATCGTTAGCGCACAGGCAGATCAT
>DATLII010000382.1:0-4025 GCA_035539495.1 Dongiaceae bacterium | reverse complement strand
GATGAATTCCTGATGCGCCAGTAGCGCAAAATAGCCGGCTTTTTCCGCGTTGGGATGGGGCGGGTACTCGTAAGCCGTGCGCTCGAATTCCTCGATGGCACCGTGGAAATCCTTCGCTGCAAACAACACTTCGGCCAGCAGCATGTTCATGTTGGGTGCCGTTGGATCGTTGGGCCAGGTGGCCAGGAATTCACGATACCAGCGCGCCGCTTTCATGTAGTCGTCGGGCAACTTGGTGGTCTGCGCCTGGGCGTGGTAATGGTTCGCCAATTCCACCAGGTGTAGTTTCAGGTCGGTGCTGTATTGCTCGCGGGCTTCCGGTGTGGCCCGTTCCCAGTAGGCACTGTAGATGCCGTACTGTTTGACGAAATTCTCTTTCGCTGGCAACACCAGACTGGGGAAGCCGCCTTTCTGATACGTGGCGATTTCCCGCGACGACATCGACGGCGCCATCGGGTGCAGCGGATTTTTCTTCGCGAACATGGCAAAGGTATCGGCGGCGTCCTTGAAACGTTCCTGCAGCAGGTACAGTTCGCCCAGTGCCTGGTACACCTCATGCTCGTAAATACGCGAGCCGTTCTGGTGGAAGTACTGGTAGATGCTGTCGGCACCGTCCAGGTTCGAGAACGACATGCTCAGCACGCGCAGGGTGTCGTCCATGATCTTGCGCTGGGTGCCGCTGACTTCCGGTACCGGAATGGCTTCGATCTTGGGCAGGGCGCGGTCTTTGTTTTCCGCCTTGATCTGCTCTGGCGATTTCGGCGGCGGCGTGGGCATGTACAGGTCCAGCAGTGCCACGAAATCGTTTACGGCAATATCGTAGTCACCCAGTTTGTACAGGCTCCAGCCGTGCTTGTAGAGCGAGTGTTCGTAGAATTCGTTGTCGCGGCCGGCTTTCAGCACATACATGTAAGCGCTGGCGGCGTCGTCGTAGCGGCCCAGCAGGAAGAATTGCTCGCCGCGGCGGAATTGGGCTTCGGCGGTGAAATCGCTGTTGGGGTAGCGGGTGACCAGGGTGTCCAGGGTTTCCAGTGCCTTGTCGGGCTGGCCGTTCAGATCGTAGGCCTTGGACAGCAGGTAATATTCTTCCGCCAATTCGGCGCCCTTGGGGGCCGAGGCGATCAGAGATGTATAAAGGGCGATGGCTTTTTCATACTGCAGCGAGCCACCGCTGGCCTGCTTCACTTTGGCAGCGGCTGCGGCATCGCCGGCGGCGGCCACTTCGGGAGCTTCGTCGGCGGATTCGATCAGGCGGTCTTCGGTGGCCACCATGGTCAGGTCGGCCATGCGGCGCAGGGCGGCGCTACGTTCTTCCGACGAGGAGAACAGGTCGATGGCCTGCTGATAGGTGTCGAGGACGCGCTCGGCTTCAACCGGGTCCAACTGCTGCTTCTGGATCACCACTTCCCGCCGCTGCAGGTCTGCCAGTGTGGCCGGCTTGCCGCTGCCGCTTTGGGGCGATAGACAGGCGCTCAGACTGAGGGAAAGGGCAGAAAGGGTGCCGATTGCCAGCGCTTTTCGCAGTTGTTGGATGTTGTTACTCACTCGTATGAAAACCCGTGACTTCTTTTTTTGGCGGTTGTCGTTAGTGAAGCGTACAGGGAACCGAAAATCGCAAATGGCAAACGGGCGCACGCGGCAATGCAATTTAAATTGTCGCTGGTTTTGAAAAGTGCGCAAAGCCGATGGCCTGATCGCTTGCCGAAATTGTGCGCCGGTTATCCAAATTCCCTCTTTGTACTTGGTATTTCCGGCAGGCACTGGCGCGCCTTTTGAGGGGCGACCATCTAAGGTATAGTGCAATTTCTCAATTATCAAACAGTTATAGTGGAAATTCCTGAAATTGGCGAATACTGACACGGTTTACCTGCTGGATGCGAGCGTTTATGTCTTTCGCGCCTGGTTTGGGCTACCCGACAGCATCCGGGATCAACGGGGTCGTCCGGTGAATGCGGTGCTGGGGTATTGGCGTCAGTTGCTGGCGTCGCTGACGCAGGTTCGGTCGCGGTGGATGCTAGCGGCGTTTGATGAAAGTTTGTTCAGTGGATTTCGTCATCGTCTTTATGAACCCTATAAGGCCAATCGTGGACTGCCGGATGAGGAATTGGCGTATCAGCTGGAATTGTGTCGGCTGCTGACCGAGGCGCTGGGCATCAGTTGCCGGTCCAGCGCGGTGTATGAGGCCGATGATGTGCTGGCCACGGCGGCAACGGTGGCGCGCAGTCAGGGCAGGTCGATAGCGCTGCTGACCCGCGACAAGGATCTGGCGCAATTGGTGCAGCCCGGCGATTGTTGGTGGGATTGGGCGGGTGAGTCGCCACCGATGGATCATGAGGCGTTGTCATTACGCTGGGGTGTGCCGCCAGCACGCATTCCCGATCTGCTGGCCCTCGCGGGCGATGCAGTCGACAATATTCCAGGCGTGAAGGGGATCGGTATTCAGGCGGCCAAGGCGCTGATGCAACATTTTGGTGACCTGGAGAATCTATATCGCCGGTTGGACGAGGTTGTCACATTGCCATTGCGTGGCGCTGCTCGGATGCAGCGGCTATTGCAGGAACAACCGCACGAGGCGTTTCTGTTCCGTCATCTGATCCAGCTTCATCAGGCGGATGATCTGGATCCACCGATTCGTTTCGAGGATTTGTGGTTGGTGCGTCCTGATGTGGATTATCTGCGAGCCCTGATCCGGGAATTGCAACTGGGACCGGCCTTTCTGACTCCGTTAGAGCGTTATTGGATGGAGCACTACAGCATATGAACCGGGCCATACAGGCGGCCATACAACAGAAGCTCGCAGCGGAGATGGGTGCGGCTTATGGCCAGGCGCGGCTCGAGCCGTCTGGTACGGGCTGTATCAATTCGACCTGGTCGGCGCAGGCTCGTGGTGTTGAGTCACTGTTCATTAAGTTAGGCGCTGCGGATGCGCTGGCTATGTACGAACAGGAGATTGCGGGTTTGCAGACATTGCGAGCCTGCACGGCGATCCGGGTTCCTCACGTGCATTTTTCAGCTTCGATCACGGCGGATGATGGCAGTCACTCTGCGGTGTTGGTGTTGGAATTTATTGCCTTGTCTTCGCCACGTCCACAGCATGATGCAACAATCGGCACAGCGCTGGCGCAATTGCACGACATTCAAGGTCCCGCTTTCGGATTTGAAGCAGATAACGTTATCGGTCGCACTCCCCAGATCAACCATTGGCGTCAAAATTGGTGGGAATTCTGGTGCCAGAACCGGTTGCAACCGCAGCGTCGTTTGGCGCAATTGCGCGGCATGCGAGCAGGACTGCTGGAGAAACTCGATCACCTAATCGAACGGATTCCGCAGTATTTCGGCGATCACCAGCCGCAACCGTCACTGCTGCACGGTGATTTGTGGAGCGGCAATCTGGCGGTGGATGAACAGGGGCGACCGGTGTTGTATGACCCTGCCGTTTATTTTGGTGATGGTGAAACAGACTTAGCTATGTTGCGCATGTTTGGCGGTGTGCGTCCCGCCGTATTTGCTGCATATCATCAGCAACGGCCCGCACAATCCGGGTTGGAACAGCGACGTCCGCTGTATGACTTTTATCATTGGCTCAACCACTTCAATCTATTCGGCGTAGGCTATCTGGGTCAGGTGGAAAATACACTGGACACTTTATTAGCCTTCACAGAATTTCCTGGGAACTAAGAAGCAGACAACATGAAAATTCTGGTGGATGAAAATATTCCCGCTGCGCAAGCCTGCTTTGGATCGTTGGGTGAAGTGGTGCTGGTGCCGGGTAGGCATTTATCCGCCGCTGACGTGCGCGATGCTGATGCGTTGATCGTGCGTTCCATCACCCGTGTGACGCGGGAGTTACTGGCGGGCAGTCGTGTGCGTTTTGTTGGTACTGCGACGATCGGTGTCGATCACATCGATCTGGATTATCTGCGCGAAGCCGGCATTGGCTTTTCCAGCGCGCCCGGCTGCAATGCGCAATCGGTGGCGGAATATGTGATGGCTGCGCTGTTGGAATTAGAAGCGCACGCAGATAC
>DATLII010000381.1:0-3069 GCA_035539495.1 Dongiaceae bacterium | reverse complement strand
CGTATGAACTGATCAAGGGTTCGAATCAGGAAATCATCGACACGCAGATGGAGATGCTGCGTCGCTATTATCCGCTGGCCCGTGACGCGCAAGTGGTGCATAGCCATATCGTGCGCATGCCCTACTCCACCTTTGCGCAGCGCCCGGGTACTGCCGGCGTGCGGCCGCCACAACGCACATCGGTGCAAGGCCTTGCCATCGCCGGTGACTGGACGCAAACGGATTGGACCACCACGATGGAAGGCGCCTGCCAGAGCGCTGCGCGCGCCGTGCAAGCCGTGCTGAACTAATACAAACGGAGAACGCAGTAGAAAATGGCAAAACGAATTCTGGTAACCGGCGCGACCGGTGCTCAAGGTGGTGCCCTGGTACGACAACTGCTGCAGCGGGGATTTTCCGTGCGGGCATTGACGCGCAATCCCAACAAACCCGCGGGCCAGGCACTGGCTGTACTGGGTGCGGAAGTTGTGGCGGGCGATCTCGACAACGAAGCATCGCTGGAGCAGGCCTGTGTCGGTGTGTACGGCGTTTTTTCCGTGCAAAATTTTTGGGAAAAAGGCGTCGGCTATCAACGCGAAGTCGATCAAGGTTGCAAACTGGCGCGCGCCGCGAAAAAGGCCAACGTGCAGCATTTCGTGCAAACCTCAGTGGCCAACTGCGATGACGCCGCCGGCGTGCGCCACTTCGAAAGCAAATACGCGATTGAACAGTACATCGATTCGCTGCAATTGCCGCGCACCTTCCTGCGGGAAGTGTTTTTCATGGAAAACCTGAGCGAGCCGGTGATGACGTCGGGCGCGAAAAAAGTCATGGATCCTTACTGGATTCTGCCCACGATCATTGGCTTGCTCGACAAGGACACACGCTTCCACATGATTTCCGTGGCTGACATCGCCTGGTTTGCCGCCGATGTGTTTTCCCATCCGGATGAGTACGTCGGCAAGGCCGTCGATATTGCGGGTGACTCCTTGACACCGGATGACATGAAGCGCATTTATCGCAACGTCACCGGGCGCAGGGTGTTGCCCACCAGCGCGACGCTGACCAGGTTGTTCCTGCGCTTTGCCAATCCGGAATCGGCGCGTCAGTTTCGCTGGAACAATGAAAAAGGCTGGCATTTTCCGTTGGAGCCACTGCGGCAGCGCCACGCCGATTTAATCGATTTCGAAACCTTTCTTCGTCTTCATACACAAGCACGCTAAGAGAAGATTGTTATGTTGGAAACACAAGTGGAAATGGAACTGGACGCACCCGCCACCCTGGTGTGGAAACTGACCGGTGATTTCGGCGGCCTGCGGGATTGGTTGCCCGGCGTGGTGGATTGCTGGGTGGAAGGTGAAGGCGCGCAGGAAGATGGCGGCAACGCGATACGGGTGGTGGAAATGTCGAACGGTGCCATCACCAAGGAAGCGTTGATCGCACTGGATGAAAGCCGCTACAGCTATCGCTACGCGATTATTGAAGCCAAAGGGTTCGGCAAGGACAACGCGTTTCAGGCTCATTTCACCGTGCTGCCGCTATCAGACGACCGCTGCAAAGTCGTCTGGGGTGCCCGCTTCACCTTGCCCGCCGATGTGCCCGCGGATGCAAGTGAAAAAGCCCGTCAGCGGGTGCAACAGATGTACCGGCTTTTTCTGCAACATTTAGCGAGCCTGTTGTAAGCCAATACCACCCTTATGTTCGAAACAGGGAGGCGTGACATGACCAGCCTGGCAAGCTCTGCGCAACCGCAAAACCGTCGATCCGGCGCTAAAGCCCGCACCCTCGCCATTCCGCCCGCGAAGCAGGCCGAATTCCGCGCGTTGACGCAAACGCCGCGCATCGCCCTACCCACGCTGGTGCTGGCGGCCGTCTGTCTGCCCACGTCGCTGTTCTGCATGGTGGCCGGCTTTACCGGCGCAATGAATATCTACCTGGCCTGTGCCCTGCTGGCGTTCAATTTCTATTGGTTTTTCAGCGTGATTCATGACGCCATCCACCGCAGCGTCAGCCAGCACAAATGGTTGAACGAAACCATTGGCCAGGTGGCTTCGACTCTGTTCAATCCTATCGCGTCGCTGGAGTTATTCCGCTGGGGCCATCTCCAGCATCATCGCCACACCAATGATGAACAGGACATCGATTACTGGTGCCACGGTCCGGCCTGGTCACTGCCGCTGCGCTGGATGCTGATTGATGCGCAATATCTGGTGCATGCGCTGTTCAGCAAGGAACCGTCTTCGAAAAAAGCCCTGATGAAAGCGTTGCCGTTTATGCTGAGTGGCGTCGTGCTGGTTGTCTGGTTGATTGCCAACGGGCACGGTTTTGAATACTTGATGCTGAGCCTGATCCCGTCACGCATCGCATTTATTTTTATTGGCTTTTCTTTTTTCTGGCTGCCGCATGCCCACTGGCCCAATCCACAGCAGGATTTGCGTCAATCCCAAAACCTGACATTGGCCACCACCGTGCGGCCAGGCTATGAATGGCTGCTGGATCCGCTACTGCAATTCCAGAACTACCATCTGGTTCATCATGTCTGGCCCGGCACACCGTTCTACAACAACACCAAAGTCTGGAAATTGCTGGAGCCGGAATTCCGCCGGCGCGATCTGGCGATCACGCCGGGTTTTACGTTGTTGCCGGAATTGCAAAAGGTTACGCAATCCTGACGGTCGGCGCGCTTTTTACTGCGGGCTGACCGCGTAAGGATTGCCACCCAGCGCATTGGAAATATCGGTAATCGCTTTCTGTGCCCGCACACTGTTGCCAGCCTTGTCCAGCGGCGGCGATATCACGGCAATACCGAATTTCCCAGGCGACACCGCAATGATGCCGCCACCGACACCGCTCTTGGCCGGCAGACCGGTTCTGAATAACCATTTGCCGGAATCATCGTATAAGCCCGCCGTCGCCATCACCGCCAGCACCTCCGGCACGTCCTCCACTTTCATCACCTGCTTGCCGGTGACCGGATTTTTGCCGGCGTTGGCCAATGTGCCTGCCATCGTCGCCAGGTCTTTGGCATTCACGCCCACCGAGCACTGACGCGTGTAAATATCGGTGGCGCGTAGCGGGTCCGACGTAATA
>DATLII010000380.1:0-4327 GCA_035539495.1 Dongiaceae bacterium | reverse complement strand
GCGACAATTGCTCCAGACGATAGCCACGGGCGGTCACCGGCGCATCCGATTGCCCGGCTCCGCGCACGTCGTAACGAATCACCAGAAATTCATTCGCCAATATCTGCGCCACGGCATCCCACACTTCGCTCGCATCGGGGTAGCCGTGCACCAGCAGCACGGGCGGCCGCGCGGGATCGCCATCGCATTGCACGGCCAATCGCACTGAACCCGACATCACCTCGCGCCGCCGGTTCATGCTGCGCTGCTCCCGGCAACGGTCAGCGTCCGGTCCCGCATCCAGGACGTCGGATTCGGCATCGCTGGCGCCTGTTGCCGCTCCCGCCAACGCCGCACATGCGGCAGATCGTCATCCAGCCACCAGGCATCGTTTTCAGTGATCACCAGCAATTCTTCGAATTTCGCACCTACACCATAAAAACCCAGGTGCGGCTCCACCGCCCACAATCCTGGCAACGGCGGATGTTCGGAACGACGACTGCTATTCCACAACGGCGATTGCCCTTTACGCTGTCCCGCCGCGGCTGTCCGCGTTAACCAAAGCACGCTGCGCACACCGAAGCGCGCCACGCTGAAACGACGGCTGCGTTCGCTCAAAGGCCCAACTTGATGCGCCAGCACCGAAAACGGATACGCCTTATGGCGCGGCTCCACTCCCTGGGACTGACACAGCCGATCCACCGCACGGCTCACCTCCGCCATGGATTCGCGCTGCCGGATCAGCCGCACAATCAGCTCGCGATGCGCCGCCAGGTCATCCATCAATTGCTCCAGCATCGGATTGCGACCCAGACAGCCGGCATAACCAATATCGGCCACCGCCCCACCCTGCACCGGCGCGCAATCCAGGATGTAGGGCATGTTTTCCTCCAGCCGCCGGTTGGACGGAAAAAAACGCGGGTTGAAACCACGAAACCCGCGAAAGGCAGTGCGATCGCCGAACCAGGCAAAAGGCTGGTGAAACCAGTCATCCACCCCGTGATCCAGCAGCCAGACCTTCATCCGCTGTGCCACCTGCTTTTCCGTCACCCCCGGCTGAAGATCCCGCGCCACCGTCTCGGCACAGTCATAGGCCAGCCTCTGCAGCGCCTTGAAGCGGGCCAGGTCCACCCCCGGCAGTACCCCTGTCTTGTCCATTCGAATCCCTCTGAGTCAAAGGCCGAGTCGGCCAAAATTTGCATGTTACTGCTCAGTAACATCGACATAAGTTACCACCGAGTAATAAACTGTCAAGCAAAGTTGAATCGATGACGGCGACGGAGCCTTTCATGCGCAAGACCGGCAACCCGAAAAAAGAAGAAAAACAGCAGGCAGCACGGCGGATTCCCCGCCCGCAAAGAGAGTTGCAAATGTTGGAAGCAGCCGCCGTGGAATTCGGCCGCAAAGGCTATGAAGCCACCTCGATGGATGACATCGCCGCTGCCTGCGGCGTGACCAAGCCCATGCTGTACAACTATTTCGGCTCGAAGGAAGGGCTGTACGCCGCCATGATCAACCAGGCCGGCACCCACCTGGTGAAAGAGATCATCGCGGTACGGGAGGAAACCGACCCGGTGCGTCGTCTGCATCGGGCCAGTGAGGTGTTTCTGGATTTCGTGGGACGTTATCGCGACAGCTGGCGCATGGTGTTTTCGGGACAGGGATCAGGACAGGACCAGCAAGGCAGCATCGCCAGCTACCGCCAGCAGGTACTGACCGCCACCGTGTACACCCTGGGTCAGCTACGCCCCACCGGCACCAGCGGCGAGGCGGCCCGCAAGCACATGGAGCCTTACGCTTGGGGTCTGCAGGGTTCGGGGGAAGCGATTGCGCAGTGGTGGTTGGCCACACCGGGCATTGAAATGAGCCAGGCCATGGATGCGATCAGTAAAACGATTGATGCCACGGTGGCGTTGGCGCGGGCTGAACTGCTGGCGGCTGATCTGCCTGCCAGCAATTCCAGCAACAACCCGCCCAACAGCTCAGCCAGCACATAAGCCGGCTGAGACTATTTAACGTCCAAATCGGAAAAGCAAACTCAGCCGAAGATCACCATGCTCTGGCGGCTCAGGGCGATGGGCTGACCCTGGGGGCCCCACAACATGACGGACTGACTGGTGTAACCGTCCGCGCCCGCCACCATTTCCGCATCCACCCGCCAGCCTTCCAGGGGCAGGCCATTCACCTGATCGGTGAGGAATTCCAGCATCCAGGTCATGGAGCTACCCGGCGCCGGGGTCGTCATGTACGACAGCGCCACCGGCGGAATGAAGTCAGCCAGGGCGATCACATGATACTCGTTGGACTCAGCTTCACCCGGCATGCCCAATTCCAGCACCGCCTTGGGCTCGCCGGGGCCACGGAACGGCAGTTTGCCGTGCAGCCAGGTGGCGGAGAAATGCTGGGTGAAAGTAGGGGTTACACCCTCGCGGTAGCGGAATACCTTTGGATTTTCGCTTGTCACTACGGGCATCTGCGGAATCAGACTCACCACCGACGACCGCGCATTGCCGAACACACCCAGCACCACCGCCAGCGTATCGGCATCAGGGCTTTCACCATCCAGCAAATAGGCTTCCACATGAGTGGCGCTCTTGCCCTGACGCAGAATGCGGGCACGAACGTAGATGCGGTCGCCAGTGGGTGGGCCTACAAAGGTAGTCTGCAGGGTACGCACCGGCACCGAAGGCACCAGGCGCCGCATGGCCAGCAATCCCAACGCAGTCTGCAGGCCGCCGAACACAGCCCGGCCCTGACGCCAGTCTTCCGGCGTAGCCAGTGCCAGCACACCTTCGCCCAGGGATTCCACCTGACCCAACAATTCTGAAAACTGCATGTTCGTCTCTCTCCATAACCTGTTGGCCGTCGCCACTGCTCAAGCCTTCATCAAAGCCGCGTCACTTTAACAAAGCCATCAGCCAATGGCCGATAGGGAAAATGGCCATTAGGGTGGCGGGTTAAGGATGGCGGCTTACATCAGGGTTTCCAGATCCGCACCCTCCGGCAGCCCTTCTTCAGCGCACTCAGTGCACTTGCTCCACTGGCATTTCACGATCTGCTCCAGCAACTCGCGCATCCAGATCAGGCCCGGATCGCGATCATGGCGGCTGTGCCAGATCAGGTAGATCGGCGTGGGGTCCACTTCCACCGGCGGCTCGGTCAGCCAGAGTTCATCGCGGAATTGGGTGCCACCCGCCACCGTGTGCGGCACCACGGCAATCAGATCGCTGTTGGTGAGCAGCTTGGGCACGGCGGAAAAATGATTCACCGTCACCGCCACCCGACGGCTCAAACCCTGGCGTTGCAGCGCCTGATCGACGAAGCCCACCGTGTCGCCAGAGGTGGTCACCAGCAGGTGCCGCGCCGCGAGGTATTCATCCAGACTGATCGGCCGACCCGCCAAGGGATGGTCCTTGCGCATGGCGAGAATGTAACGGCTTTCGAACAGCCAGATGGAGCGCAGGCTGCGATCGTGCTGCGTCATGGGGCCCAAGGCTAAATCCACATGGGCTTCGCGCAACAGGGTGACGGCACTGTCCATGGTGAACGGCACCGAGTAGAGATCCACATGAGGCGCCACCTGGGCTACCTCGTTGGTCAGCCGCAACCAGTACAGGTCCACCGATGCATCCCCCATGGCGATGCGGAATTTACGGCGGGACTGGGCGGGGTCGAACGAACTGGCATCCACCGCACTGGACAGGTCGTGCATGGGGCCGCGCACCTGCTCCCACAAACTAAGGGCGAATGACGTGGGCTCGATCTGGCGCCCTTTCTTCACGAACAGCGGATCGTTCCAAACCTCCCGCATCCGCGCCACCGCGTTGGATACCGCCGGCTGGGTCATCGCCAGGCGGTCCGCCGCCCGGGTCACCGAGCCTTCCGTCATGATGGCGTCGAACACATACAACAGGGTCAGTTCCTGGTTCTTCACTGCGATCTCCCGGATCACGTCTGGTGATGTCGTTAAAACAAACAATTCAGCCTGGTGATGAGAATGGCGGACATTAGCAGTCTAGCCTCGGTTCCATCACCGTACATGATGTTCTTTATATGCGAAGTCAATTTGAGTTATGAGTTGGCGGAGCCCATCGTAGGGGTACACAGCCAAAACGGAGGTACCTGATATGAGCAACATCCGCACTCTCAACGACACCGACTTCAGCCAAGCCGTCACCCAGACCGGCCAGCCTATCCTGGTGGACTTCTGGGCCGACTGGTGCGGCCCTTGCCACGCCATCGCACCGATTTTGGACGAACTGGCCCAGGACTTAAAAGGCCAGGTCAGCTTCGCCAAGGTGAACGTGGATCAGAGCCCGGCAACCACTGCTCAATTCGGTATCCGCAG
>DATLII010000379.1:0-7545 GCA_035539495.1 Dongiaceae bacterium | reverse complement strand
ACGCCGGTCTGACCACCAATGCAGTGGCGGAGCGGGCGGGGGTGAGTATTGGCTCGGTATACGAATACTTTCCCGGCAAGGAGGCCATCGTGGCGGCGGTGACCACTCAGGCGGTGGTCGCTACCCTGTGCGATATCGAAGATTCCCTCAACAGCGCTGATCCGGTGGACTTGCGGGCCGCCATGCGTCAGTTCGTGCAGAGTCTGTATGAGATCACCTGCGCCCGGCGCGACCTGCTGCAGGTGTTGCTGTTCCAGATTCCGTTCGTGCACGAAATTCCCGCGATGCAGGCTCTGCGTACCGAACTGATCCGGTTGGTGCTACAGGGAGCCAGCCGAACCCGGCACGAACACCAGATCAATCCCACGCCGGAAACCTTGTATCTGATCGGCAGTATGACGGCGGCGGCGTTGTTGCAACTGGCGATTCAGCCGCCGCCTGGATTGAATGTGGCGCGCACACTCGATGGACTCGCAACCAAAGTGGTGGATTGGCTGACGGACGAAAAATTCTGATCGGCTGGCTCAATCATTTGCCGAATTCCAACCGAAATGCGCGCTCTTCGCCGCCAGTGCGCAGACGCTCAAGCGCGATATCATTCGACCTATCGTTCTCAATCAGTTGATTCACTTTTGCGTGAATGCGCCACCGATTTGCTATGGTCTGCGCTGGGTCACTTGCAAAATCGGCCGCAAATTTATCTGTCGCTATAATTCCCCTCCCAATGGATTGTTGCGTTGGTAGAACCACCTGTGTTCAGCTCTGCCGCTATGATTTCCGCACAACAACAAACACAAGGATTTTCCATGCACAGCACGAAAAACGTGAAAAGGCCGTTGCTTGCCATCGTCATCCTGCTCGCCGCATCGTCGTTGACAGGTTGCGCGCGCCCATCCGACGAACCGATCGAGCGTTGGTGGAAATGGGATCCGATCAGCAGCGTGGCTTATCTGGCGGAACAGGTGCTCAAACTGTATCGAGAAAATTTCGTCGACAGCTACACGCAATTTCCGGACAACGTCGACTGCGGAGAAGAAACCAAAACCACGCGCACCGTGGAAGGCAACTGTAATGATCCCGCGCAAACCCGCATGGGCAGCGCCGGCGTTCGTTTCGGCCGCAACGTAGCGCTGGATGCCTCTTATCCGGTTGACCAGACACTGATGGAGCCGAATCCGCGCACGATCAGCCGCGAACTGATGACGCGTGGCGAAATCAAGGAAGTGGATTTCCTCAGTTACTGGGCTGCGGCCTGGATTCAGTTCATGGTGCACGACTGGATGGCGCATCAGAATTCGTCAACCGAATCCCACCGCGTTCCACTGGATGATACCGATCCTCTGGCAGGCGAATTGGGTTCCGAAATGGCGATCGCCAAAACCGAAGTCGATCCCAACTGGACACCGTATGAAAATACACCGCCGGGCTACCTCAATCGCAATACCCATTGGTGGGACGGTTCGCAATTGTATGGCAGCGATGCGCAAACCGCCGCTCAGGTGCGCACGTTCAGCGGCGGTAAACTGAAACTGGAAGCGAACGGACGTTTGCCGGTCGATACGCAAACCGGTCTGCCGCTCACCGGTTTCAACGAGAACTGGTGGTTGGGATTGCAAATGCTGCATGAGCTGTTC
Source organism: Dongiaceae bacterium (assembly GCA_035539495.1). Classification (GTDB taxonomy): domain Bacteria; phylum Pseudomonadota; class Gammaproteobacteria; order Pseudomonadales; family Ketobacteraceae; genus Ch67. The sequence continues at coordinate 5,911 of DATLII010000379.1, read as the reverse complement.
GTGAAAGAACACAATGCCATTGCCGCCATGCTGCAACAAAAACATCCGGAGTGGGACGACGAGCTGTTGTACAACAAAGCGCGTCTGATTAACGCAGCGGTCATGGCCAAAATCCACACCGTGGATTGGACGCCGTCGATTCTCAAAAATCCGCTTCTCAATGTGGCCATGAATGCGGATTGGGAGTTGGCTGTCGGCGGCCCCAAAGCATTGCGTGGGGCGCCGTACAGTTTGACGGAGGATTTTGTCGCGGTGTACCGCATGCATCCGTTGCTGCGCGATGAAGTGGCCGTGCGTGATTTCCAGTCCGGCGCATTGTTGCAGTCATTGCCCACGGCCGAGCAGGCGTTTCAAAAAGCCGCTGGCGTGATGGATCGCTTCGGTACCGCCAACCTGTTCTACTCGTTCGGTGTGACGCATCCCGGCCAGATCACCACCAACAATTATCCGAAATTCCTGCAGGAGCTGCGCATGCCAGATGGCACGTTATTGGATCTGGCCGCGGTGGACATTCTGCGTGATCGTGAACGCGGCGTGCCGCGCTACAATGAATTTCGCCGTCAGTTGCACATGCCGCCGATCCGCGATTTCACCGATCTGACACCGGACGCGGAGCTGGCGGAGAAGTTGCGCACTGTTTACCACAACGACGTGGAAGCTATCGACACGTTGGTGGGGCAATTGGCGGAAGGCTATCGCCCACCTGGGTTTGGTTTCAGCGACACCACATTCCGCATTTTCACCATGATGGCGCCGCGCAGGTTCCAGGCGGACCGCTTTTACACGTCATCCTTCAACAAAGCGGTTTATACCAAGGAAGGCATGCACTGGATTCGCGAAGCCAATATGAAAAACGTGATTGTGCGTCATGTGCCGGAGCTGAAAACCGCGATGACGAAAGTGGGCAACCCGTTCTTCCCCTGGAATACGGACAGCAGCAGATGGTAAGACAGGGTTGATGCGGTAAAAAATGAAAGGAGAACGGCGGGCTGGATTCAGCCCGCCTGTGCTTTACGCGGTGGTTGCACACACAGCGCGTGCAGTTCGGCAATCAGCCCGGCGCAGTCCGGATCGGCGGCGATTTGTTTCTGTTCCGCCAATACGTCCTGCAGGATCTGGTGATTGGTGAGCGGGTTGGCCAGCACCACGCGGAATACCACGGTACGGCTGCGCTCGTATTCTTCCGGCATCAAGGTGGTACGTGACACGAAGGATTTGCCCCGCGCACGCTGGGTTTTCTGAATCCGCTTGGTCAGGCGATTCATCACATCCTGAATGGAATCGATTTCAGTCTTGTTGGCAGTCGCGAGTTTTTCCCGCACGAACCCAGGCAGATAGCGATAGGTGAGAATGTTCAGTTCCGGCTCGGTGATCAGCTCGAACGCGCTGTCGGCGCGGATCATATCGGCGAACAGTTTGGCTTTCTCTATACCCTGGTCGATCAGAATTTCATAACCGTCGTGACCAATGATTTTCAGACCGGATTGCAGCAGCATGGCCATGCCGGGGCGTGAGCCTTCCAACGTGTTGGCGCCCAAGTCCTTCGATCCTTTCCGAATGATGTAATCGGCGTGGTGCTCAATCGCCGATACCAACGTCGGATCGCGGAACAACACCATGCCCGCGCCCATCGGCACGTACATCTGCTTGTGGGCGTCGATGGTGACGGAATCCGCCCGCTCCACGCCTTTCAGAATATGGCGGTATTTTTTCGAGAACAGAGTGGGGCCGCCCCAGGCTGCATCCACATGGAAATGCACACCGATTTCCTGGGCGATGTCGGCCATTTCATCCAGCCGGTCCACGCTGCCGGTTTCGGACGTGCCCGCCACGCCGACGAGCGCGAAGATCGCCACGTTCTCGCCGCGCAGGCGTTTGATCTGTTCTTTCAATTCGGGAATGCTGGCTTTGTTTTTATTGTCGGTCTTGATGGTGACCATGAAATCACGGCCGATGCCGAGTACATCGGCGGCTTTGCCCAGCGAGTAGTGGCCACGTTCGGATACCAGTACGGCTGCACCGTTATATCCATGATGCTTCAGTGCGCCGTAAATGCCTTCGCGCTGAATGCCACGGAATTTTTCAGAGGGGCCGAATTTCTGGTTACGGGCAATCCACAGGGCGGTCATGTTGGCGATGGTGCCGCCGGAACAGAATGAACCCAGGGAATGACCCGGCTCATGCATCCATTTGGTATAGAAGTCGTCGGTCTGATCGAAGATCAGGCGGTGCATCATGCCCAGCACCTGACGTTCCATCGGCGTGAACGCTTTCGAGGTTTCGATCTTCACCAGATTCTGGTTCAACGCCATCATGATGCGCGACAACGGCAGCATGAAATAAGGCAGCGCGGAGGTCATGTGACCGATGAAACTGGGTGAGGCAGTGTGTACCGATTGTGCCACCAGTTTTTCCATCAGGAAGTCGGCCTGGTCGGACACGAAGATGGGTTTTTGCGGGATGCGGGAATCGAGAAAATCCTTCTCGAGTTCTTTCAGATCCTTTTCCACCGCGACAATATGATCCGACAGAAAGCCGGCCAAATTCTGGGACAGCTTCTGATCGATTTTGCCCAGTGTGGAATCCGGCGCTTCAGGTACCGTGAAGATACGGTACATGGCCTCCATACTGGCTTCTGCATATCGCGGTTTGTCTGTCATAGTGATGACCTTCTGCTCAGGCAACTTCGCCCTGGGCGGACCCTGCAGGTTGTGACCGGCAGTTCCGGGGAGGGCGACAATTTAACCATAAAGTCACAATTCCGGATACCTCTTCCACCAGCACCCCGCATCCGCTTTATAACCGATTGATTCTAAAAACAAAATCACCTTGCAAAGACGGGCTTTGGCGGAATATGACCTGACCGCGGAAAGGGATAATGCCTTGGCGGTCCGACAATCGGCACACCTGTTGTTTACCACCTCTCAGCCCCTGAACAATAGCAACTTTTGCCTGAAACCGCGCCCACTATCGTATGTCGGGGGCTAAACTATTGTGACGGCAACTTTTTTTGCGTTGATGGGACACCATGGCTGTTTACACACCGTTGAATGAAACTGAAGTCGGTGAATTGCTGCAGCCGTTCGGCTTGGTGCGGCTGACACGTTTGCGCGGTACGGATGCCGGTATCGAGAACACCAATTTTTTTGTGGATGCGGATGACAGCGCGGGTCATTCCCATGCGCTGGTGCTGACTGTGTTTGAACGGGGTGCCGATGCGCTGCCGTATTTCGTTGCGCTCACTACGTATCTGGCGGAACAGGGTTTGCCGGTGCCATCGCCGTATCGGGATCATCAGCAGCAGGCGATCCAGCAGGTGAAAGGTAAGCCGGCGTTGTTGGTGCCGCGGTTTCCCGGCGCTCATCCCAAAATTCCCAATATTGAACAATGCCGCATGATTGGTAATGCGTTGGCGTTGATGCATCAGGCATCGCCAGGCTTTTCCCTGCGGCGTGAGAATGATCGGGGTGCGCGTTGGCGTGAGATCACCGCGCCGAAAGTAGCAGCAAAATTGCCGGCCGATCAGCAGGAACTGTTGTTGCAGCAGGTGCGAGGTTGGCGGGATGATCTGCCAATGCTCGCGCAACTGCCGGCCGGCATCAGCCACGGCGATCTGTTTCATGACAATGCGCTGTTCGATGGCAATCATCTGACCGGCATCATCGACTTTTACAACGCCTGCCATGATCTGTTTGTTTACGACTTGGCGGTGCTAGTCAATGACTGGTGCAGTGAAGCGGATTTCACGCTGAATGAAAATCGCCTGCAGGCGGTGTTGCGTGGCTACGCTGAAATCCGCGCCTTGACGCCGGAAGAGCAATCAGTGTGGCCACGCATGTTAGTTTACGCTGCGCTAAGATTCTGGTTGTCGCGGCTGGAGTCCTGGCATTTCTCCGCCAGTGCTGCTGGCGTGCAGAAAAAAGATCCGGAGCCGATGCGGCAGTTGTTGCTGCGGCGATTGGCGGGCTGAAAATTACAGTGCCAATTCCATCTTGCGGCAGGCCGGCACATTGGGATCATTGCCGGAAAATACTTTTTCCTTTTTCACTTCCAGCCCCAGGCGTGTGTACAACGCTTGCCCGCGTGGGTTGGTGACTGCCACGTCCAACCCAAAAATTGTATAGCCCTGCCGTTTGGCTTCATCGATTTTGTGACGAATCATCCGCGAGCCGATGCCCTGGCTGCGCAAGTTTGGGTCCACGCCGAAATTCGCCAGATACAACTCACCCTCTTTCGGCGGTTTCATGGTGCTGCCGACATGGCGTGAGCGCCACAATACCGGCAATGCGCCAAGTAGGCCGAAAAAGCCAAAGAAATTTTTGCCGGAATCCATCATCAGTTTTTCGTAAACGGCACGATCGTAAAAACAGCCGGTGCCGACCACTTTGTTGCCTTGCACTGCGACCGTCACGTTGTGGTAGCCACAGAAGCCGCTGCCCAGGCTGAATTCATAGCGAATGAAATCCACCGCGCTTTTTTTTCGTGTCTTATAAAGAAAATCGTAAACTTCGGGACCGGAGCTGTACATCAATTCGGCAATCGGTCCCAAATCGTCCGGGCGGGCGGTTCTGATGTCCACTTCCATGAAGGTGTCCTGCGCTTTGTTGGATAAACATTTACGGAAAAACAAGGCAACAGACTGTGCCATATCGAACGCGACATGCAAAGAAAAAAACCGCCGTTGCGATGGGGCAGCGGCGGTGATACGGCAGCGGACGCCGTCATGTCGGCAGGCTGCGTTACGCAGCTTTGGAATGTGTCAGGATACCAGCAGCGGTTGCCCGTAGATCAGTTGATTGCTCCAGCGTAATAAACGGCCGGCGGGTTCACCGGCAATGCGACGCCGCGCTTCCAGATACGGCGGCAGATATTTGAGATGTGCCGGTGCAATGCGGAAAAAGCCGCGCAGCAATTTGATGTCGAAATCGAAACTGGCCTGCACTTTGGGAGTAACATGAGGAAAGCCGAACGACTCGCGCACCGATTCCGGCAACAGCACCGCAGTGTGAATGCGATGACGGTTAAGCAGCGGTGCCAGATGCGCGCGCATGCAGAAAATGAAATCCACCAATTGGTGGCCCACATCACCCACCGCCAGCAAATCGGAATCCACCACGCGCTGATAGTAAGCCAGGTAATCATTCCAGGTGGGCGGCATGGCGCTGTCAGGAATGCCGAACAGATGCGCAAACAGTTTCGATTCCCGGTAGTACTGTTCCCTGTCGTCGATGCTCAAGGGCGCGTGGAACAGTTCATACACCCGCAGGCCAGTGATCCAAAGCGTGGCGTGCACCCACAGCATGGCGTCGATCTGGTTGGCGAAGTAGGTGCTGCCCTTGACGGTGCGACCGGCGGATTCACTCGCCTGCCCTGTGATTTTGGCGTGAATGTTGTGCACGCGAAGGGCGGATTCCAGCACCTGATCCAGATTGCCAAACACCATGGAATGCACATTCAGAAACGTGCGCTGCAGACGGCCGAAGGGATCGGTCTGGGTTTGCGAGTGCTGGTCGATGGCCTGCGCCACCCAGGGATGCGCCAGTTGCAGCAGGTTTGCGCAGCCGGCGCCCAGCAGAATTTCGCTGTGACGGTTCACCCGCCAGGCGATGGAGTGGGGGCCATAGAGCCCTTCCGCCGGGTCCAGCACCCGTTTCGACATTCTTCCAACTGAGTGCGCAGGTCGTCCTTGGTGATCAGGCCGGGACGGGTGCGGCTGGGACTGGCTTCGGTGGTTGGGTTCATGGCACTGCTCCTGCTCATTGTTGTGGGGGCAGTGTTATCCAGAACCGGCAGGTCATTCATTGATACAAATCAGATTTAATGTATCGGAGTGGTTTGCGGTCGCGGCGCAGTGTAGCCTTCCGTCACCATTCTTCAGTCAGGAGTTGTTGCCATGAGCGAACGGACCAGC
>DATLII010000378.1:0-3345 GCA_035539495.1 Dongiaceae bacterium | reverse complement strand
GATTTCAGATGCGACCGCAGCAGGTTCATACCCTGCCCATGTTTGGCGGATAACAAAATTACCGGTGTGATATTCGCAGCTTCAGCAGATATTTCACGTTCGCCCTGCCCCGCCAGATCGATCTTGTTGATCACCAATGTCAGTCGCGAACGGTCCGGCAACTCCCGCACGAATTCAGGCCAGATTTTTTCCGGATCGGTTTCGACATTGCCATCCGCGCCAACCAGCTCCCGCACATCCACCAGCATCAACACCCGATCCGCCGCGCGGATCTCTGCCCACGCGCGGCGAATCCCTTCCCGCTCCACTTCATCGGGGCTATCGCGTAAGCCGGCCGTATCGGTGATATGCAATGGCATCCCATCCAGGTGAATATGTTCCCGCAGCACATCGCGCGTAGTTCCCGCAATCGCTGTCACGATCGCCGACTCGCGCCCCGACAACGCATTCAGCAAACTGGATTTGCCCGCATTGGGTTTGCCCGCCAACACCACTTTCATGCCGTCTTTCAACAACACACCACGACTGGCTTCCTGCAATACTGTTTGCAGTTGCGCGCGGGTCGCATCCAGATCCTGCAGCACTTTACCGTCGCCAAGAAAATCGATTTCTTCCTCGGGGAAATCAATCGCGGCTTCCACGTACATGCGCAGCGCGATCAGCTGCTCCAGCAGTTCATTGATACGCTCGGAAAAAGCACCCTGCAAAGAACGCAATGCACTGCGGGCTGCTTGTTCCGACGCTGAATCAATTAAATCCGCAATCGCTTCTGCCTGCGCCAGATCGATCTTGTCATTCAGAAACGCGCGCTCGGAAAATTCCCCGGGGCGTGCGAGTCGCGCACCCAGTTCTACAATCCGGTTGAGCAAGCTCATCATTACCACCGGTCCGCCATGGCCCTGGATTTCCACCACATCTTCACCGGTGAAAGAATTCGGCGCGGGAAAATACAGCAACAGACCTTCATCCAGCAATTGGTCGAGCGCATTGTGAAAGCGGCAGAAATGCGCATAGCGAGGAGTAAACGTTTGCGGGCGTCCGCTGAGCACTTGCGCAATGGCAAGCGCGCGCGGGCCGGAAATGCGGATGATCCCTACCCCACCCCGGCCGGGCGGTGTCGCTTGTGCCGCGATGGTGTCATTGACGGGCTGAATCATGCGATAAACCGTTTCACTTTTGGAGCGGACTAAATGCGGTAAGCGGGCCAAACGAAAACCGGCGCCATCGGCGCCGGGATTTTTTATTTGGCGTCCCCAGCTTCGATGCTGCGGGTGATCAACCATTGCTGCAATATCGACAGCGTGTTGTTGGTTACCCAGTACAGCACCAAACCGGCGGGGAAGAACAGGAACATCACGGTGAAAATCACCGGCATGAATTTCATGACCCGCGCCTGCATGGGATCAGGCGGTGCCGGATTCAGCATCTGCTGAACGAACATGGTGCCACCCATGATCAGCGGCAGCACAAACCACGGATCCATTACCGAGAGGTCTTTAATCCAGAGGAAGAAAGGCGCCTGGCGCAGTTCCACACTTTCCTGCAACGCCCAATACAACGCGAGGAATACCGGCATCTGAATCAGGATAGGCAAACAGCCACCCAGCGGATTGATTTTTTCCCGCTTGTAGATGTTCATCATTTCCATCGACATTTTCTGACGGTCGTCGCCGTACTGTTCCTTCAGTCGTGCCACCAAGGGCTGCACTTTGCGCATCTTCGCCATGGAGCGGTAACTGATGGCTGACGGATACAGGAAAATCAGCTTCACCACGAAGGTCAGCAAGATAATCGCCACACCCCAGTTAGCCGTGAGGCCATGGAAGAACGACAACAGCCAGTACAACAATTTGGAAATGAAGAACAGCGGGCCATAATCGATCGCCAGCTCCAGACCTTTATCCGGCAATACCGCTTCCAGGTGTTTCTGGATTTTTGGACCCGCATAGAATTTCGCATTAAAAGTGTGGCTGGCCCCTGGTGCAACATCCACCGCCGGTGTGGTGAAGCTGATGATGTAGTTGTCGCGGCCCTGGGTTTTGCGCGTGTTGTAATGGTGAGTAGCGTTCTGCTCCGGAATCCAGGCGCTGAGGAAATAGTGCTGGATCATTGCTAGCCAGCCACCGGGAATGGACTTATCGAGCGCCTTATTGCCCATCTCCTCGAAGTTGAGTTTGTTGTACGGTTTTTCCTGATCCCAATAGGCCGCACCCAAGAAAGTGATCATGCCGAAGCCGGCCGCATTGCTACCAGGATCCGGGCTGCCATCGCGCTGGATCTGGCCGTACATACCACCCTGCCAGGATGCCGCGCCCTGGTTATCGACACGTACCGCGACATCGATCAGATAGCTGCTGCGTTTGAAATTGAATGTTTTGGTAATCAGCGCGCCGTTGTCCTGTTTGAACGTCAGGTCCACCGCCAGGCTGTCGCCATCCAAACGATATTGAGTCTGCGCACTGCTGTAGCGAGGACGTCCGGCAGTAGCACTGTCAGGACCTTGCGGGCCAACCAATCCGCTCTGTGCGATATAAAGATGTTCTGCGTCCTGACGCAACAACTGAAACGGTTGATTCGGTTGCTGCAGACTGACCGGATAAGCTTTGAGACCGATCGAAACAATGTCACCACCGACGGGGTCAATCCGAACCAGTAATACATCGGTTTCCACATCGATCAATGCCGATGTCGGTGCAGTTGAAGCAACGGCAGGTGCAGTGGACGCTTGCGCAGGTACAACCGGTTGCGGCACATCACCGGATCCCGCCGATGCGGTGGCATTCAAGGCAGGAACCTGGTCCGAGGGCGCTGCAGTTGAAGCGGTGGTTTCAACCTGGGCTGCGGCAGGGGTGTCGATGTAGTCTTTCTGCCACTGCAGAATCATCAGATAAGAAACGACCGCAAGGGCGGCAATAATGAGGGTGCGTTGCCAGTCCATCTCGATTACTTACTGTTGGGGGAATGTGGTTCGGAATCGGAGCCGATCGTGCCCGGAACCGGGTCATAGCCGCCGACATGCCAGGGGTGGCACTTCGTCAGCCGCCGCAAGGTTAACAGGCCCCCGCGTGTTACGCCATAGCGGTTGATGGCTTCCTGTGCATAGCAGGAACAGCTCGGGTGAAAGCGGCAGCTGGGGGGAAACAAAGGGCTGATCGCGTAACGGTAACCACGGATCAGCAATAGCAGCAGATTTTTCACGGCTCATTCCTCCGGCTGGGTCGCGGTACCGGAAGCGGGCGCTTTCGGTGGAGATGCGATTCGGCGAATGACGCGATTCAAGCACTGTTCGATGCTTTGCCTCAACTGCTCGCGTGATAGATTGCGCGCACCAGGGCGGGACATGAC
>DATLII010000377.1:0-4447 GCA_035539495.1 Dongiaceae bacterium | reverse complement strand
CTTGTTGAACCCGGATCCGGCCGCCTATGCAGTGTCGCAGCAATTCGGCGCCAGGATCAAACAGAGTAATGCCTGGGGATTGGTGTTTCCGTCCGTGCGCAACCCGCTGGGTCAGTGCATTGCCGCGTTTCGCCCACCGGCGGTGTCACTGCCAGTACAGAGCAAACTGCTGGCGTACCACTGGAACGGCAAGCGCATCTGCAAGGTATATGAGAAGAAGGAAATTTTGCTGGAGTTGGATCAGAAGGAGGAGGAAGACAACGTCTTTCTCCTGTAAAGCACTTCAAAAAAACTATATAAAGAAGACCTGACGGGACAATTGAATCTGGACACGCCGTGAACCCGTCCATGGGGGCTGCTCCGCGGCATCCCTGCCGCAAAGCGTCCAGGTTCAATTGTCCCGTCAGGTCTTCTTTATATACGCCACCTCAATCAATCCGCTCCAACTTCACCGGCAACTTATCCGCCGGTACTGGCAGCGACGTCATATCCAGCGGCATCTTGTAATCCTTCGGCACGCTCCAGCGATAATGCAGCAGAATCTGATGCAGCACTGCCTTCACCTGCAGATCGGCGAAATGCAAGCCGATGCACATATGGGCGCCACCACCAAATGGCACATAAGCATAGGGATGGATCTTGTCTTCGCGGCGCTCGTCACTGAACCGCTCCGGATCAAAATGGTTTGGCTTGGGCCAATACTCTTCCATGAAGTGGGTGAAATACGGCGACACCGAAATCATGGTGCCTTTCGGAATCAGATAACCTTTATACACCGCATCCTTCACGGTCTTGCGCGGAATCGACGGCACTGGCGCGCAGAGGCGTAACGCCTCTTTCATCACCAGCGTCATGCCTTCCATTGCATCCAGATCTTCGTAACTCAATTGTTCCTTGCCCAGCGCACGGCTTTCTGCACGTAGGCGCTCCTGCCATTCCGGATGCTTCGCCAAGTGGTAAAACATGGTGGACAAGGTGATGGTGGTAGTGTCATGCGCCGCCATCATCAAAAACACCATGTGATTCACGACATCGTCGTCGGAAAAACGCTGGCCATCTTCTGTCTCGGCGCGACACAACTGACTGAACAAGTCATTCGCGTCGCTCTTGCGCTTCTCAGCAACCCGCGAATGGAAAAACTTTTCCAGCACCTTGCGTCCATCCAGCCCTTTTTTCCAACGACCGCCCGGCACAGGGAAACGAATGAAGGATGTGCCAGCACGCACGGTATCCACAAAGGCCTGATTGATCTTGTCCGCCTCGCGCCCCATTTTTTCGCCCATGAATACTTCTGTCGCCAGATCCAGCGTCAACTGCTTGATATGCGTCAGCACATGGAATTGCGAATCCGGCTGCCAGCGGCGGATACCCCGTGCAATCGGCTCGTTCATGCCTTTCAGATATTCCACCAGCACCGGCTTTTTAAACGCGTTCTGCATGATGCGGCGGTGGTGACGGTGTTCCTCGAAGTCCAGCAGCATGATGCCGCGGTGGAAGAACTTGCCGATGAAGAAATCCCATCCCTGATTGTTGGAAAACAGATCGCCACGATTCTGGAATACAAACTGATTCGCGTCACCGCCAACCATACTGACCATACGGATGCCGAATACATTGGCCCAGGAAATGTCGCCGTATTGTTTGTAACGTTTGTTGGCAAACCCGATGGGGTCGGCCATCGTATGGAAGGTATAGCCCACCAGGGGCAACCCACCGTCTCCCGGCATTTCCTTGTACCGCACACCTTGTTCAGCAACGCCGATGACGTCCGCCTGCGTCGACATGTTCGCCTCCTTTGTTGTTCTCATCAGTATGGTTGAAGATTGGGATCCCGGCCTCAGCCGGCCAGGCAGTCCCAGCGTCTGTACAGAATAGGCAGCGGCATTTTACAATACAACCCTGTATGTTTTTGATCGAGAATCAAACCTGATGGCACAAGTCAACCAGCAGGACTGGCTCAACGCTGGCCTGAACCAGTTGCGCAGCGAAGGCCCGATGGCCATTTCCGGCGAAAAGCTTGCCCGCAGATTGGACGTTACCCGCGGGTCCTTCTATCACCATTTCCGCAGCATGGATGAATACGTGGACAAACTGATGGATGAGTGGGAAAAAGCGCACACCCAGGTCCCGCTGGAGGAAGTCCATGCTCACGCCACGGACACGACGGCAGAAATGGCGCTATTGATGGAAGCGGCCTGGAATGCGGATGCCGAGCTGGAAATTGCCATCCGCCAATGGGCATTCAGTAACGATAGAGTGCGACAACGGGTGGAGAAGGTGGACGCCACCCGGATGGGACACTTGCGCCGGCTGTATGGCGTACTGACAAAGGATCCGGTGAAAGGCGACAAGTTCGCGCAAATCGCGTATTACGGTCTGCTCGGCGCCATGCACGCTTGGCCCCGTCACGACCGCGAGGATATGCGCCGCTTGATCCTGGAAATCCAGGCGCTTTTATTGACAGAACTGTGATCAATGCACGAAAACTTTGGTAATCCTAACCTCTTGTAAAATTTGCATATTTTTGAATGCCCATTACACTGTTATGACGACCGGAACATCCAGCCCGGTCATCACTCATCAGATGCCATTACCATCATCTAAAACGGGAGCCGGAAGACGGACACCCTCTGAATGAAATCACCGGGCCCTAACAAGCAGTATTGGCTCCGATGCTTGATCGCATTGTGGGTGCTGCTTTTGCCCGGCTTTCCCCAAGCCAACGTGCCCGGCGAATACGATGTCAAAATCGTTTATCTGTACAACTTCACCAAGTTCGTCGCCTGGCCGGATTCTGCATTCTCCAGCGCCGATGCCCCACTGAATATTTGCGTGCTGGGTGAACTGCCCTCAGCCGACACCACGCAAAGTCTGCAGAACAAGAAATCGCGCAATCGCGACATCACTGTCACGCTGCTGCCGCGCCAATACAACGGCGAGCAATGCCACATCCTATTCATTACCAAAACCGTCGACTATGCGGTATCACGCAAGATCGTACGGGAGCTGAAGTCACCCACGCTCGTGGTGGGTGAAACCGCCGGCTTCGCCAAGAACGATGGCGTGATCGGTTTTGTTCTGGATGACCGCCATCGCGTGCGGATCGAAGTGAACATGATCAATGCCAAGCAGCAAAATCTGAGCATACGGGCGCAATTGTTGGAGATTGCGCGCAAAGTTTACCGAGATGAGGAGGATACGTGATGTTCAGCATGCGTAAACTCTCCCTTCGTTTTAAAACAGTCATGATTGCTATGGCGACAAGCGCGCTTGCCCTGGCCATCTCGGGTATTTTCTTCTCCCTGTATGATTACCGACTGGCCCGCATTAAAACGGAAGAAGAGTTCAGCGTCATCGCCAGGATTCTGGCGGATCGCAGCACTGCTGCTCTGGAATTCGCCGATGAAGATCAGGCGAAAGAAAACCTCAATGCCTTGCAGGCGCGAACCAGCGTTGTGCTGGGATGCCTCTACAGGGAGGACGACAAACTGTTCGCCTCCTTCAGCCGGCCGTCCTATTCCCAACTGGATTGCCCCGGCGAACTGCTCAGCACCCGCGAACAAACCGACGATCAATACCTGGCGATCACGCAAGTGGTGACGCTGGATGAAACCCGCATTGGCACCCTGTACATGCTGGCGGATCTGGGCGATCTGCGCGAAACCATGTTCCTGCACCTGATCACCAGCGTCTTCATTATTTCGTTCTCACTGTTCATTACATTCCTGTTGGCAGTACGACTGCAATCGTTCGTCACCATTCCCATTCGTCGACTGCAGGATACGGTGATCAAGATCCGCCAGTCCGACAATTATTCGTTGCGAGCGGAGAAAACTACCGAGGACGAACTGGGCGATCTGGTGGATGCTTTCAACGGCATGGTGGCGAAAATCGAACGCGACAATATCGCGCTACGGGAAAGTGAAGATCGCTTCCGCACCCTCACCGCTTCGTCCCCTGTCGGGGTGTTCCAGACCGATGCCGACGGCCAGTACATGTACGTCAACACGCGCTGGCGCGAGATCACTAACATTTACGATATTCACCTGACGCAAGAAGCCTGGGTCAAGAGCCTGCATCCGGAAGAACGCTTCAACGTGCTGACCAAATGGAAGGAAGCCGTTGTTTCAGGCGCCGAATTCCGGCTGGAATATCGCTTGCTGCGGGATGACGGCACCGAAGTGAATGTGATTTGCCATGCCAAACCTCTGCACGATAGTGGCGGACTGGTGACGGGTTATCTGGGCAGTCTGTCCGATATTTCGGAACTGAAATCGGTGCAGAACCAATTGGAGCAATTGGCGCTGTACGATCCGCTCACCAAGCTGGCGAACCGGCATCTGTTCCGTAACCGGCTGGAAAAAGCCATCCGGCAATGTGGTCGTACTCAAGGCAAGCTGGCGATCCTGTTTTTGGATATCGACCACTTCAAGAAAATCAACGACAC